>CAMVIO010000380.1 GCA_947167555.1 uncultured Selenomonadales bacterium | reverse complement strand
CAAAAAGCTCGCGAGCGTTTTCGATTCCTTTATCTTAATACATTTACCACGGCTGCGGCGTCATCGGCGTTACCACGCCGAAGCGGTAGCCTCTCTCCCGCAGGACGCGGATGATTTCCGGCAGGGCTTTGGCCGTTTCCTGATGTCCGTACGAACTGTGCATCAGGATGATCGCGCTTTCCTTTCCATCGGCGGTCTGGGCCATGACATTGTCGATGAAATCCTGCGCCGTCGGATTGCCGGACGCCGTATCGGCGATGCTTACGTTCCAGTCGTGCTCGACGTAGCCGTTTTCCTCGAGACAAGCCTCATACTCGGAAGTGAAGTGGCTGAAGGTGCCGCCGGGCGCGCGCAGGATCAGCGGACGGAACCCCAGGATCCCATAGAGGATCTCGTCCGTCTGTACCATCTCATAGAGAAACGCGTCGGGGGACGTATACAGCCTGTCGTAGTCGTGGTCATAGCTGTGGTTGCCGACGGCGTGCCCCTCGGCGACCATGCGGCGAACGGTATCGGGATAAGTCGCGGCATTGATTCCCGTGACATAGAAGGTCGCCTTGACGTTGTTCTCAGCCAGGATGTCAAGGACGGTCTTCGTCACTTCATCGTCCGGGCCGTCGTCAAAGGTCAGGTATGCTGTCTTCCCGCTGTAGTACGGCGAAAGCGTCGGCAATGCGACAGGCAGGCCGAGGCTGCTCCGCTCGGACAGCGTTCGCGCGTCGAAAACCGGATGTGTGGCGTCCGGAAGCTGCAAATTGGAGAAGTCGTCCGCCGCGATCACATAAGGGAGAGCCTGCTTCGCCGGCTTTGTCGTTTCCTGCTTCGGCGTTTTTGCGTCTGCGGCGGGCTTTGCCGTTTCTTGTTTTTTCTCCTTCCCGTCCATGGCCGGAAGCGTGGTTTCCTGTTTGGCTGCCGGTTGCTCGGGGGCAGGTTTCTTGTCCTTGGAAGAAACCTGGGCATAGCCGGTGAAAATTACCGCAAGCACGCATAAAAGCGCGATGCAGAGACGTTTGGATATCATAGTGGCAAGACTCCTTGTTATTATTTCCCCAAAGAAAGCTCCCGAAAAGCAGGCGCTTCGCGGGAGCTTTCATCCTTTACTCGTTTTTCGTGTCCATGACCGCCAGCGACGCTACGCGGTCGCCTTCCTCGGTCTTCATCAGCGTTACGCCCTGCGTGTTGCGGCTGATCAGGGAAATCTCGCTGACGCTGGTGCGGATAACGATGCCGTCGGTGGTTATCAGCATCAACTCCTGGTCTTGGTCCGGGTGCGCGACCTTGAGGCCGACGACCGCGCCCGTTTTCTCCGTGACCTTCATATTGATGATGCCTTTGCCGCCGCGCTGGGTCACGCGGTATTCCTCGGCTTTCGTGCGTTTGCCGTAGCCCTGCTCGGTAACGGTCAGGATCTCGCTGTCGCCGGAGAGCTTGTCCATGCCGACGACTTCGTCCATGTCGTGCAGTCGGATGCCGGTGACGCCGCGTGCCTGACGGCCCATCGAGCGTACATTTTCTTCCTCGAAGACGATGGCCTGCCCGTCGCGGGTTCCGAGGATGATCCGGCTTTCGCCGTCGGTGAAACGGACGCCGATCAGGTCGTCATCCTCGTCGAGGTTGATGGCGATCAGGCCGCCTTTGCGCGCGGTGTCGTATTCCTTGACCACGGTCTTCTTGACGACGCCCTTTTTCGTCGCCATGAACAGGAACCGATCTTCGCGGAACTCACGGATCGGGATCACCGCCGTGATCGTCTCGTCGGAGGAAAGCGGCAGCAGGTTCACGATGGCCGTGCCCTTCGCCTGACGCGCGGACTCAGGAATGTCGTAGCCCTTCAGCCGATAGACGAGACCGCGGCTCGTGAAGAACATGATCGTATGGTGCGTCGTCGTGATCAACAGATTCTCGACGAAGTCCGTCTCCTTCGTGCCCATGCCGGTGACGCCGCGCCCGCCGCGCTTCTGCGTGCGGTAGGTGGCCAGCGGGATGCGCTTGACATAGCCGCCGTGGGTCAGTGTGATGACCACGTCTTCCTCGGCGATCAGGTCCTCGACGTTCATCTGCGTGCTGTCGATGGTGATGCGCGAACGGCGGTCGTCGCCGTATTTCTCGCGCACCTCGGTCAGCTCGTCCTTGATGATGCCGAAAATCTTGCCCTCGTCCGCGAGAACGCCCTTCAAGTATTCGATAGTCTTCAAGACCTCCTGATATTCTTCCTCGATTTTCTCCCGCTCAAGGCCGGTCAGGCGCTGGAGACGGAGATCGAGGATGGCCTGCGCCTGCTTTTCCGTCAGGGAGAATCCGTCCATCAGGGCGGCGCGGGCAATATCGGCGGTGCGGCTCTGGCGGATCGTCGTGATAACCGCGTCGAGATGATCGAGAGCAATAGTGAGACCTTCCAAGATATGGGCGCGCGCTTCGGCCTTGTCCAATTCGTAACGGGTACGCCGCGTGATGACGTCTTTCTGGTGCGCTATATAATAATGAAGGACTTCTTTCAGGTTCAG
>CAMVIO010000379.1 GCA_947167555.1 uncultured Selenomonadales bacterium | reverse complement strand
AAAATAGGGAACGAAGGGACACGGAGCACGCCCGAAATGATACGGCGGCAAGTCCCGGAGCCGTCCCGGCACCCCAGCGCGGGCGCGTGACCGGATGTCAAATCAAAATAGCGTGGTGGAACGCCGACGGCAATATATCGCCGTGGGGTTACTCCTTGCCTATCCGTCGGGGCGGTGTCGATGGTCAACAGCAAGGACGCAATCGACCGACCGAAGCGACGGGCAAAAAATTTGCGGTAACTCTCCCCTGCCACTCCTTACGGAGTCGGCAGGGGGGGCTTCTCTCCCTCCCTCCCTCCGCTCAAAGCAAAATTTAAGCAGAGCTTATCCACAAGATACCCACACCAAAAACGAAAGGGCTGACGAAAAATGACCATCACGAAAAAGGCGCTCGAAAATCCGAACGATGGATATTTTGAACGCATATACAAAATGCTGGACGACCTCGAAAAAGATGAGGCCGCAAAAAATCATCCATCGCTGAAAGAGGCGGACCGAAAAACGGAACGGTCGAATTGACGAGGACGGACGGCATACGCCGCCCGTCTTATACTATATATTGTGGTTTACCTGGCTGATTTTTTCCGGGCAACTACAATATATAGTATCTTGCTATTGTTACCATAATATATTGTGATATAATAACAGCAAGGATATATCCGAAATATAAAAAGGAGGAACCACATCATGGCAGTCAACGCAAGGAAAATCTCGAGCTCTATCATTTTGCAGGTCGAGACCGACGTGGCCGACGACGGAAGCGCGGTTTATTCGTCCCGCACAATCAGTAAGATTGACCCGGCGCTTTCCGACGATGACGCTTACAATTTCGCCACAGCCGTTGCAGGTCTTCAAGAATATCCGCTTGGTGACGTGCAGCGGAGCGAAAAAAGCGTGCTGACGCAGGCGTAATGAAAGGAGGCATAGAAGATGGCTGAAACAAAGACCACGACGAATAAGGCCTTGTACATGGTATTCCAGCTTGACAACGGCAAAAATTTTACGCTGTCGCTGAAAGACCCCAAGGATGACGTATCGTCCGAGATGGTAGCGCCGGTCATGCAGATGGCCGTGACGAAAAACGTGTTTCTCGTCGGCGCGGCTCGCGTGACGGCGGCGGTGGACGCCTACATCCGCGACACGACCAAGCTCGACCTCAATACCGAGGGCGTGTAATGCTTGCGGGAAAATTGCGCGTCCTGTCTGCAAGTGATCCTGACCCGTACCCCGATTCTATCCACATCAGTTTTGAGGACGAGCTCGAGGACGCGGCAAAGGACGATTCCTGCAAGGTCACAAAGGCCAAACGCCGGACGCGGAAAACCGCGATACAGAAGGCAGTGGAACGCCTGACGGCGTGAAGAAGTCGGTGGACGGGCGGCGGAAGTCGCCCGTTTCTGATTTGTGTTATTATAATAGGAAGGGAAGTGATAACATGGACGCGGCAGGAATAGCAAATCTCGTTGGTAGCGTAGGTTTCCCGATTGTTATTGCAGGATATTTGATAATGCGGCTCGACCAAACCCTTGATAAGCAATCGGACGTTTTGACGCGGCTGGCCATCATGCTCGATGAGCGATTACCCCACGTCGATATAGACTTGGGGCGGATACAGTACACTTGCAAGCCCGTAGAGCATGAGCAAAAAAAGGATGGAGGCGCGGCCTGATGTATACACCAAAGCATTTTACCCTCGATGAATTTGAGTGCCCATGCTGCGGCAGTATCGGCGACGGCATAGATGATAACCTCTTGGAAGTCCTGGACAAAATCCGTGAGGCCATCGGACGACCGCTCTATGTGTCGTCGGGCTATCGGTGCACCGTCCACAATGAGGATGTGGGCGGCGTAGCTGACAGCCAACATATTCACGGGCGGGCGGCGGATGTATACGCAGATGGAGAGATAACGCCGCTCCAAATTGCCGCCATCGCAGAACAAGCCGGGGCGGATGGAATCGGAATCTATGACGATTTCTGCCACATCGACACGCGGGGCACGCCCGCGCGGTGGTGTGAATGGTGACGACGGGCGGCGGGATTTTCCCGCCACTTCCACCGTTTCCGCCGATACCGACGTGGGCGGAGTTTTTGAAACGGGAAAAGGAGCTTGCCGAGACGCGGCGAAAGGTAGAAGAATTGTGGTGCCACTGCGTCCGAAAGCTGGAACGCGGCCGCCTTGCCACGCGATAACCCCCGCGCGAATCTGCGGCACGTCCCGCGCGAATCCGTCCCGCGCCGCGCCGCCTACGCGCTAAAGATAGTGGGACAACGTGGCCGCGCTCCATGAATCCGTCCGCGCGTCCCCCTTGCCCCTTCGGGGCTACGGGAAAAAACGCCGCCGTACTCGCGCGATTAACTTTTGGGACGAGTACGGCGGCGGGGCAAGCGATACTTTTCGGCCATCCCGTAACGAAAATGTGATCCTGACGACGCGCGAAAAAACGATAACGCCGCGCGGCCTACGCGGACGCGTTGCCTTGGCAATTTTGGGAAAATCGCCAGGGCA
>CAMVIO010000378.1 GCA_947167555.1 uncultured Selenomonadales bacterium | reverse complement strand
GTACGCTGCTCAACAGCAAGCACAGCAAGGCCAAGCCGGCCCGCAAGGCCCGACCGACAACACCAACAATGGTGGTTCCAACGGTCAACCCACAGCCGAGGACGTCGACTTCGAAGAAGTTAAATAATCCATCCGCCAATCTTGGCGGCATCCCGCCCGGCTTGGCTCTCCAATCCCCCTCTCTCCCGCAGAGTGGGGGATTTTTTTGCGTGTAGGGCTCGGACATAGGCGGTTTAGTCCTCGCCGCCCGTTCTCTACGACTGGGCAGATTCGCCCTCGCGTCCGGCGTTTTCTCTTGTATCCGTCCAAGCTTGGCGGATAGAAAACGCCGCCCCGCCCGCTTCGGCCTCAATGCGGACGTAGCCCAAGCGGAGTGTTCGTTTTTTGTAGGCGGATTATATCCGCCTTTTTCTTTTGGCTGTTACCTGCTTTTCTGTTTTTGCTGTTTAGTAGGTGTCCTGTGCGCGCTCTTTCGGAGAGCGCGTTTCCTTCCTCCGGTCTAGTGCTTGGCGATGTCCCGCCAAGGAAGTCCCCTTCGGGATACCGGTGTTCCGTGATACCAGGATTACGTTATTTATACTTTTTCCCATTTTTTTCCCTTCAAAATTTGCATATATCAAAATTTCTTTGTACCTTTGCGCCGCAATTCAAAATTTTATCACTATGAAAACAAATAATTTCTTTGCTCACCTTTCTGCCATCACAGTATTGGCAGCAGTAACTGCCCTTTTCTACGGATGCGACGCTCCTGTAGAGGCATATCAACGTGCTGAGGATATAGGAGGAATAAATGAAGATTTTAAGAGTGGGGAGCTTGACGGATTTGAATATGTGGATCTTGGACTTTCCAGCGGTACGTTATGGGCCACGACGAATGCTAATCTTGATAAAACGCTTCATGCCTATATGGGGGATTTTTATGCATGGGGTGAAACGGAAGGTCACAACGGATTTTATGGTGAGGGTGAAGGATGGAGAGGTGACGGAGGTGGCTATCCGTATAAATTTACTTGGGATAATTATAAGTATAGTTCCTATGATGCAGAAGGTCATGTCGTCTTTTCCAGATACTGCCAGCAACCGATTTATGGCTTGAACGGCTATACGGATACCTTAACCGTCTGGACAGATGAAGATATGCCAAAGCTTTCCAATAACAAGAAGGGTTGGAAGGTGCCGACGAAAGCACAATGGGAAGAACTGATAGCCAACACCCAGAATGAATGGTACGCAGCTTACAAAACTGGATATACACGTGAAAACACTGCTGTCACAAAGGTTTGGAAAGGATGGTGGTTCAAAGGAAAAAACGGCAAGGAGTTGTTTTTGCCGGCAAGCGGATGCTTTTACAGCAATGAACCTTTCCCCGGTGACTCGATTATAGAATTTTGCGAAAGAGGTATCTATTGGGCAAGGGATATGTATAAACCTGAACGAGAACCGCACAGTGCATGGGCAATGTGCTTTGAAGATCATGACTGGCCGAGAATATTTATGACCAACATGCCCCGCTGTTCCGGCCTGTCCGTCCGTCTTGTCCATGACCCGCTATAATCTTTTGCACTCGATTTGAAAAATCCCTCTTTTCTCCTCCCGTTTACCCGTCTTGGTGATTCAAAACACGGATTCGACACGGATTCGACATGGAATCGGGGAGGGGGCGGAGAGTATGCGAACAAGGGGCGTTCCCTACAAAAACAGCAACCATTATGGCAAGAGTTACACTAAACAAAAAATTCGAAAAGTACACCGGTACACCTCCGCCCAACGGAAGTCGTTTCTATCTCACCAACCGTTTCGGCGAAACCATCATGTCCCATTATCCCATGCATCGCGATCCGGAGTCCATCACGCCCAGCCAAAAGGCTTCGTGTGGCGTGTTCGCGCAAGCCCGTCGCATCGCCGATGCCGAACTCAATGACCCCGTGAAGCGCGACGAATGGCTCCAAAAATGGCACAATGCAACCGATGCCGAAGGCTTAAAATACAAAACCCTTCGCGGTTTCACGATCGCCCAAGTACGCAAACAATTGGAAAACGGGCAAGTGCCCAAATGAGAAAATATGAAAATGTCTAAATGAGAAAATGAAAAAAAATAACATTTTTTTGCCAAATTATTTGCATATTTCAAAAAAAAGCAGTAATTTTGCAGCGTGAATTGAATGAGGGGACCCGAAAAGGTCTCCTCTTCGTATAAAAATATGAACAGAGAAGAACTACAAAATTGGATTTTCGAGTATCTGAAGGATACCGATTATGAACTTGTGACGCTCACGATTTCGCAGGCGAACGACATCCTTGTTGAGGTCGATCGCCTTGCCGGCGTGGATGTGGATTTCTGCGCGGACTTGAACCGCTTCCTCGTGGAGAAACTGGATCAAATGACCAATGACCAATCACCAATGACCAATGACAACTACTCCCTCGAAGTGGGAAGCGTCAGCCTCACGGACCCCTTCAAAACCAAGACGCAGTACCTCAAGAACCTCGGCCATGATGTCGAAGTGC
>CAMVIO010000377.1 GCA_947167555.1 uncultured Selenomonadales bacterium | reverse complement strand
TATGCTTTTGACAAACTGGGGCAGTGGCTGCGAACGGATTGAGATAGAAAAGAGCCGTGCGAAGAAAAAATCCAAAGGGAGGCAATGCCAAGTCCTAAAAAACGGAAAGGGACAGCCGAAGCCGTCCCTCCCTGCCCGAAGATTTGCTGGTCTCTCCGGGCGTGTGCTGTGCTGTGGTCTTGCTACTTGCCCTCCAGCCACATGATTATGTAGTGCGCGAGAATCTAGGCGGCTACACTCACTCCGAGCGCAAGCAATAGGTCTTCCGCAGTATTCAAAGGCGTCCCCCCTTTCGGCTGGGCGCTTCACAGCGGAAACATTATACCATTGATTTTTACAAAATGCCATGCTATAATAATAATGCAATATAGGTCTATTGCAGTGTTCAAAGGTCGATGGCGGAGGTGCTGGCTCCGCCATTTTCCATTTTATAGGGAAATTTTATTTTGCCAAAGGGAGGCAACGCTAAATGAAAACGAATACATTATCCCTGCAAACTATTCGGGACGCGGTCATTCCTTTGGCGCAGAGATACGGCTTGGAGCGCGTTTTCCTTTTCGGCTCTTACGCGCGTGGAGACGCTACGGAAAAGAGCGACGTTGATTTTCGGATTGATCGGGGCACCATGCGCGGCATTGCGTTCGGCGGGCTTTACGAAGACATGCGGGACGCGCTGGAAAAGCCAGTAGATATTTTGACGACCCAGCAAATGGATGATAAATTCCTTTCCGAAATCCGAAAGGAGGAGATATTGCTCTATGACAAAACAAGCAAAGGGCTGCCAACGCCTTAGGCGCATCATTGACTATTGCGAGAAAATCAAAATCGCTGCAAAGGTTTTCAACGATGACTATGAAACCTTCGCCGATGACAGGAACTATCAAGCAAGGGGCGTATGCTCGTTTTACATTCTCCAAATCGGCGAGCTTGTCAGCGGGCTGACCGACGACTTCAAGGCGGAAAACAGCCATATTCCTTGGCGTGCGATAAAAGGCATGAGAAATGTTGTCGTGCATAAGTTTGAGTTTTGCTTCGAGATTTTATGGAAATGCGGAAAGGATTATCTCTTGTCGGTGGAGGGCTTGGACGCGGCTTCGCCAAAAAAGGTAATTCGTTTTTTGCGCGAGACGGGGATTTTCGACGATGCGGAGACGGAGCGGGCACTTGCGATGGCGGACGACCGCAACATGACGGCGCAAACTTACGATGAAGCACTGGCAAAGGAAATGGCCTCACGGATTCGCGACCATACGCCGCTTATGTGCGCTTGGCTGGGGCGCATGACGCAATAGCGGCGATGGCATAAAAAAACATGACAAAAACAAAAGCGCGGCTTCCGAAAGGGAGCCGCGTTTTGCTTTGCGCTCCGTTGGAAAACAGTATATAATAGAAGAAACTGTTTCCAATGAGTAAGTTGAACGCTATATGGAAATTATCAAGTCAACAGTGCATCTGATGATGGAGGTATAAATAAAGGGAGGCTATTCGCAATGAAAACCGCACTTCACACGGAGTGGACGGTGGGCGATGTCTGCAAGACTAATAATAGGGCAAGTGGAACAAATGAAAAAGCAATCATTTGGGGATTGCCTGCCGGATCGCGATCTTTTAAAGAGAAAAACGACATAAAAAAAGGAGTATGCGCGCATACTCACTCTTGTTTATATAACAATGAATAGCCGTTTGGCAGGCGTCCCTTCTCCTGCATCTCTCGGGTTTGGCGTACCAAACCCTGTCAGTACCATCGGCGTGTGGTTGGGACAATGTTTACCAACACAAACAGCTATCCATCTGTTAATTTTATTCTACATCGTGGCTATTTTTGTAAAGGATTGGATTTATCATGAGAGGAGAAAAAATGCCATGAATATGACGCTTTTGACCGACAAGACCGTACGGGGGATTTGCGACGGCTTTGTCCATGACGAGTGCGAGGGCAAGGGGAACAAATGAAAAAGCATGAGAAAACCCCCGTCGTGCTCCAAATGGAGGCGGCCGAGTGCGGGGCGGCTTCACTTGGCATCATTCTCGGCTACTATAAAAAATATATGCCGCTGGAAAAGCTGCGGGAGCTTTGCGGCGTCAGCCGCAATGGCTCCAACGCAGGGAACGTGATGTCGGCGGCGGAAACCCTCGGCATGAAAGCGGAGGGCTTTTCCTATGCCCCTGAGGAGCTGAAAAAACTTATCCCGCCTTTCATCATCCATTGGGAGTTCCATCACTTCCTCGTCTTTGAGGGGTACGACGAAAAAAGCGGCGAGGTCTTTTTGAACGACCCCGCCGTGGGGCACAGGAGCGTTTCATGGGAGGAATTTGAGGGCAGCTTCACCGGGGTCACGCTGGTTTTGCGCCCGGGGGATGGATTCGTGCAGGACGGCGAGCAGGAAAGCATCTGGAAAACCCTGCTTTCGGATATCGTGGAAGATCGCCGCGCTCTTTGCTTTATCCTCGGCGTGGGGCTTTGCCTCTCTTTGGTCAATCTCGGTGTTCCCTTGATTTCCCAGACCTTCCTCGATG
>CAMVIO010000376.1 GCA_947167555.1 uncultured Selenomonadales bacterium | reverse complement strand
GTGGCCGGCGTTATCGGCACGGCGGTCGCGGCCGGTACGGCTTTGGCAATGCTGCAAGGGTAATATAAAAGGAGGTTTGATTTTATGTCACCAGCAGTAACCTGTTTGATTATTTTGGCGGTGGTCGCTTTCTTCTTCGTGACGGAGCTTCTGCCGTTGGCGGTTACCTCGATGGCGGGCGCGATTGCGGTCGGCATGGCGGGGCTGATTCCCATCAAGACCGTGTTCAGCGGTCTTTCCAACTCCACGGTGGTTCTCTTTGCCGGTATGTTCGTCGTCGGCGCGGCGATGTTCCATACGGGCGTCGCGCAGAAAATCGGCGAGCAGATCGTCCGCATCGTCGGCAACGGCGAGAACAGCCTGATGATCGGCGGCATGGGCGCGGGCGCGGCCCTGTCCTCGGTGCTGTCGAATACGTCCACGGCGGCTTCGCTGCTTCCCGTTATGCAGGGCATTTGCTCCGCGTCGAGGATTTCCCCGCAGCGCCAGTTGATGCCGATGGCCTTCGGCTGCGGCCTCGGCGGCATTATCACGCTGATCGGCACGCCGCCGAACATCATCGCTTCCGGCGCGCTGGAAAACGTCGGCATGAAAGGCTTCGGCTTCTTCGAATTCGCATGGATCGGTATTCCTATCACGGTAGCCGGTATCATCTACATGGTTCTCATCGGCAAGCGGTTCCTGCCCTCCGGCAGCGAGATTGGCGAGCTGGACGAGGAAGCGAAGGCGGAGGCCGCCGCTTCGACCCATGACACGACGAAGCAGATTATCGTCGTCGTCGTCTTTGCCGTCGCCGTTGTTATGATGGCGGTCGGCACGAAGATTATCCCGATGCAGGTTACGGCGATCATGGCCGCCCTCGCGTTGGTCATTACCAAGTGCCTGACGGAAAAGCAGGCGTACATGGGCATCGACTGGGTCACGATTTTCCTGTTCGCGGGCATGATGCCCGTCTCGACGGCGATGGACAAGTCCGGCGCCGGCAAGATGATTGCCGACGCGGCGGTGGGCCTGATGGGCGGCAGCCCCAGCCCGATGGTCGTCACGGCGATCCTGTTTATCCTGTCCTGCGGCCTCACGCAGTTCATGTCGAACACGGCTTCTGCCGCGCTGCTTTGCCCGATCGGCATTTCCATCGCGCAGCAGATCGGTGCCGACCCGCACGCGGTCTTGATGGCGATTGCCGTTGCCGCGTCCTGCGCTTTCGCGACGCCGGTAGGCACGCCGCCGAACACGCTGGTGCTCGGCCCCGGCGGATACAAGTTCTTTGACTATGTCAAAGCCGGAACGCCGCTGGTCATCGTTTCCTTTATCGTTTCCTTGATTGTTATTCCTATTGTTTGGCCGTTCTTCCCTTGACGGGAAGCCAAAAGGCAAGGCGGACTCCGCTACATGGCGAGCCGCTTATGCCGCCGTTAGTTAGCCATGAGAGAAGGAGCTCCTGCTTCGGCGGGGGCTCCTTCTATTCTGTTTCGGCGTATAAAGAAGTACAAACCCCGTTTCCACTTTTTTGTGCGACGGGATAATACCATAATGGATATTCGCATCGGGATTTTTTTGAGGAAAATTATTTTGTTTTGGAATAATTTAATAATCCATTTTGGAATAAATATAATTTCTTTGAAAAACATAGCATAAGTAGATATAAATGTCAAAATAAAATAGTTTATCCCGAAAAGGGATATTCTGAAAATGACCTGATAAAATCAGCGGATTCAGACGATTTTCATAAAAACTCCCCGCAAGTGCCATTCGTTGACACTAATCTCGTTTTGGTATAGATTGACTCTAATCACGGGCGGGATTATTTCATAAATATATCCCCTTGTGGTATTGCCGATAATGGATAAACCATAGAGAGCGTGCCTTGGCTTTTCGGCAGGGAAGCGGAAAACGCCGATGAGAGGAAGCTGGAAAGTGTATCTTCCTCGATACGTGCGCTCTTTGTACGGTGGAAGGCGGGGTGAAGAGGCGGCACAGTACTGAAAGAAAGACTTCATAGGCGTTTTTTGGGGGGCGTGGCAAAGCCGCGTTTCTACAAACGGAATTTTGAGGTGATTATCAAATGCATCAACCGGCAACTACGAATCCGCTGATTATCATGTGCATCAACATGACGATCGTTTTCGCCGTGCTGATCGGTCTCTCGTTCATGATTAAGTTCATTCACATGATCGATCCGACGAAGCCGAAGGAAAAACCGGCGGAGGCCCCGAAGGCGGCCCCGGCGGCAGCACCTGCGGCGGCGGCTCCTGCGGCTCCGGCCGTTGACCCGAACCTGAACATCGCGGTCATCGCGGCGGCTGTCGCGGCTTATGGCGGCGACGCGAAGATCGTTGCTATCCGCCCCATCGAGAGTGCGGGCTGGAAGAGCGTCGGTCGCGCGAACGGCGTCCAGAACACGGTCTTTTAATTCAGGCCAAGGAGCCAAAAGGCTTTTCAAGGCGATTTCAAATCGCCGCGAAAAACAATAAGGAGGAATTATTGGAATGGGCGAATTTATGACTGCATTCAGCGTCTCGCTCCAGTCGGTATGGAACGACTCCGG
>CAMVIO010000375.1 GCA_947167555.1 uncultured Selenomonadales bacterium | reverse complement strand
CGCCGGGGTCAATGCGGATATAATACACGCCCGTTTCTTTTCTGTATTCCATGGCAATCTCCTTATATAGCCTCGTACACATGGATTTCCAGTTCGCCGTGGATGATCTTGTTGACCGCCTCGATCGTTTCGGTGAAATAATCCTTTTTCATGTGCTCGTCCAGCCCTGCCTGATCCTGCCATTTTTCAAGGAAAAAATATTCGTTGCTGTCCGTCTTCGTTTCGCGCAAGATGTCGTAGCTGACGTTTTTCTCCTCCTGCCGGCTTTTGTCCGCGAGGGTGTGCGCCAAGTTCTTGAAAGTTTCCGCCTGTCCGCTTTGGACTGTGCATTTTGCGAATACCGCAATCATTTCGATTCCTCCCATTCAAATTGTATCGCTGTTGGCCTGATTTACGCAAGCAGCCCGCTTTCCTCCGTCGCCCAGCACTGCGGGTCGTCCGCGTAAAAGTCCCCGTTCGTTCCTTTCGCCACGGCGGGGCAGCCGCGGCACCACGGCAGGAGCTTGCACCGCGCGCATTTGCTGAATTTCTCATAGTCGCGGTACTGCTCGCAGCTTGTGACCCAGAGGTCGGCCAGCCGGTCCGTGAACGCGCTGCCCACTTTGCTTTCCGCGACGCGGCGGCAGGCATAGACGTCGCCGGAGGGCAGGATCGTCAGGTGGCAGTTGCCGCAGTTGCAGCCGCCGTAAATCGTGCCCGGCTTCGCGTCCTTCGGGATTTGGAACGCGCCCGTTTCATAATCGTAGAGCGTCCAAAGGTGATCCTTTTTGTTGAAATAGGTCTCGCAGCCCTCGGCTTCATATTCCTTGAATTTCCTGTCGCAGACGGCGAGAAGGTCGCGATATTCCCGCGCGGTCAGCGTCGCGTCAAGGTCGCCGCCGCTCGGCACATAGCGCGCGAACGCGAAAATTTTTGCCCCCGCGTCCACCGCCGCGTCGATGACACCGGGAATTTCTTTGACGTTCGCCTTGGACACCGTGGACATGACGACGCTCTTGATGCCCGCCCGATTGATGCAGCCGATAGCTTCCAGCGTGCAGTCGAAGGAGCCGGGCTTTCGGAACCAGTCGTGGGTCTCCCGCAGGCCGTCGAGGGAAAGCTGGTACTTCTCGCAGCCATGCCACGCGAGTTCGCGGCAAATGCGGTCGTTCAGGTGGAACGGGTTGCCGAGGATCGTGAATTTTATATCATGCTCGTGGAACAAGCGCAAGAGCCGCCAAAAATCGGGGTGCAGGATCGGGTCGCCGCCCGTCAGGTAAAAATACGGCGTGCGATGGTAGACCGCGCAAAAATCGAGGCAGTTGTAAAACACGTCCTCCATCTCGCGCCACGTCATCGAGCGGATGCAGGCGTGGTTCCCCGCCGAATAGATATAGCAATGCTTGCACCGCTGGTCGCATTCGTCCGTGATATGCCACTGAAAGGAAAAATAAGGATTCATGTCGTCGTCCTCCTCTTGCAAGAATCCTCCGGCGCAAACGGCCGGAGGATTGTCGCAAGATGCTTGATGTTGCTTGGTTGCGCTGGTGGTGAAAAGCCAAAACGTTTGAAGTAAGAAATTCTTACCGCAAACATTTTTTACTTGTCGCCCGCGCCGCACGCGGAGCCGCAGGCCGCCGGTTTCTCCGCCGGCTTGTCCCCGGCACCGCAAGCCGATCCGCAGGCGGCGGGCTTTTCCGCCGACTTGTCGTCCGCGCCGCAAGCCGCAGGCTTCTTGTCCCCCGCCCCGCACGCCGAGCCGTTCGCCGTGCCTTTGTTCTCCGTCCAGTCCGCGATGTTTGAAAGTGCCATAATGATTTCCCCCTAAATGATATTTTGCGGCGGAATTGCCGCTTGCAAGGCTCATTATAGGCATTTCAAAACCGGGAACAAGTACGCACTTTTTTGTAACCCCGCGCACCTTTTTGTAACTTTTGCGTGGGCACGGGCTTTTGCGGGGGAAAATTTTTTCGTTGACAGCCGAAATGACTGCACATTATAATTTCACTATAACATTCGATTTTGTATGTAACATAATTGGAAGGGAAGACGCGACATGAAGAAAAAAGACGAGCTGCCGGAATGCCCGGTGGCGACAACCGTGCAGCTTATCGCCAGCAAATGGAAGCTCCTGATTCTCCGCAATCTGCTCGTCCGCCCGTGGCGGTTCAACGAATTGCAGAAGAATCTCGAGGGCATCAGCCAGAAAATCCTGACCGACAGCCTGCGCTCGATGGAAGCGGACGGCATCATCACGCGCACCGTCTATCCCGAGGTGCCGCCCCGGGTGGAATACGCGCTGAGCGAGTTAGGAGAGACGCTGCGCCCCTTGATGAAAGAAATGGAAAATTGGGGGAGCATCTACAAAGCGAGGCTGGAATAAACACAGAGGCCATGACGCGCAAGGAAAGAGGTGATTTTCATGCCGATCTATACGCCGTCCCTGCTTTCCGTGGACGCGAAGGAAACCCGGCGATACGCGGGGCTGGCAAAAGCGGAATTTGATGAAGCGGCGATCGCGGCAGCCTGCGAGGAATGCGCGCTCCTGGCCGCGCCGCGCGTCCAGTGGGAAGTATACG
>CAMVIO010000374.1 GCA_947167555.1 uncultured Selenomonadales bacterium | reverse complement strand
CCGGGTGGAGTGCTTCGATTGAGCGTTACTACCGTTTTACTACGATTGAAAACAGCATAAAAATAGCCTCTTGAAGAGATTTTTGTCTTTCAAGAGGCTATTTTATACCTTGAATTTTACACTTGCGCTGCATACTTGCTGTTTCAAATCTGTCAGCGGTTCATGGAGCAACGCCGTTACTTGCAGGTCGATTTTATCCTTCGCTTACATAACTCCGTTCGTTTTTCGGCAGCGTTTCCCATCGTATCGCGTTCGCCTCGACGCCGTGCTTGATGCCCCACGCCGCCGCGATGCCCGCCGCTTCGCCCATGCTCATGCAGGTGGGCTGGATGCGGAAGGAGGCCTGCGCGGCGAAGCTGCCGCTGGCGCAGCGCCCCGCGACGAGCAGGTTGGAAATCTCGTTTGTCACCAGCGCGCGATACGGGATTTCATAATACTGGCCTTTTTTCAGTTTTTCAAAGAGATCCAGTTTGACGTCGTGGATGTCGATGGGGTACGCCGTGCGGCAGACTGCGTCGGGGAAATGATGCGCCTTGAAATAGTCGTCGGCCTGCATATAGTATTTCCCGCGAATCCGCCACGATTCCCGCACGCCTACGAGGCTCGCCTCGCGGCTGATGTACGCCTTCTCAAACCCGGGAATGTTGTGAACGAAAAACTCCGCCAGCCGCTGCGTCATTTTCCGGCCAAAAGTCACCGACTTGCTCTTGGAAACCGCGTCCGTCGAGCTGAAGGAGAGCGGCGGCATTTCCGGGCAGTTCATCGACATCACGCCGGGCTTGCTGGGGATTGTAAAAGCCTGGATATACAAAATATCGTCCTGGGTCAGCTCGCCGCGCGTCACACCGTCCAGGAAGAATTTCTCGGTTTTCTTCCATTTGGCGAATTCGAGGAACGGCGGCTTCTTGTGCCTCAGCGCTTCCTCACAGATTCCGGCAGCCTTGGGCCCCATCCAATCGTCTTTCATTTCTTTCACAAAGAAACGGTACACCTTGCCCACTTCGATGCCGCCCATTTCAAAGCGCAGGCTCATGGGCTGATTGCGCCCGGTCTTTTCCGAGCCCTTTTCCACGGGGACGCCAGCGAACCGGGAGAGCAGCGCGTCTCCCGTGCCGTCGATGAAAACCTTCGCCCGGATCTTCGCCAGACCTTCAATGGTCTGGACGACGCAGGCGTCGATCTTCCCTTCTTCCGTGCTCGCGCCTACGAGGGTGGCGTTGTACAGGACGTCGACGCCCGCCTCCTCGCACATTTCGTCGTAGACGAGGGAAAGGTACTCCGGCCCGTACTGCACGCGGCCGCCGCCGTACCAGTTCTCGGTATCATAGCCCGGAAAGGGCGGCACGCCCTGCCCTTCCATGCGTTGGTTGAGTTCGACAATATACGGCGTGTCGCTTCCGTCGGCATAGGTCGGCATGCAGGGAAACACGCAGCCGAGGGTCTGGAGGCCGCCGAGGGAAATTCCCTGCTCCACCAGCACTGTAGACGCGCCTTTCCTCGCCGCGCTGATGGCCGCCGCCGTTCCCGCGGAGCCGCCGCCCACTACGCAGACGTCCGCGTCGAACAATACGGGCAAATCAGCCTCGCTGAAATCCACCGAGGAGGTTGGGGGCGCGACGGCCTCCGCTTTCGGGGTATCGGATGTGCCGCCGAGGATTGCCCCGGCCGCCGTCAGTCCCGCCAGCTTCATGAAGCTGCGGCGGGAGATGGGAATCGAAAATGATTTTTCCACGAAATCCCCTCCATTTGTTTTGATAAAATAATAGTCTGTTACCTGTTGTCCTCGCAGAACTGCCGGATTTCCGGCAGCCGCTTGTAGAGGTGCATGCCGGGGCAGTCGGCGTCATCGTTGAGATCCTGGTGTCCGACAATGATGCTTTTTCGCGTCGGGGTCAGCTCGTATTTTCGGCAGAGCCACGCGCAGAGTTCCTTCACGGAATCCATTTGCGCTGCAGTGGGCTTGCCGAGGTTGAAATTCCCCGCCAGACAAATCCCTATTTTGCGTCTTTTGGCGGCAGCGCCGCCGCTTCGTCGAAGACAAGGCTCGCGGTACCGTCCTTGTTTGCCTTCATCGTCGCCTGGATGCCGAAGGGAAGGAACGCGTTGTCCGAAACATGCCCCGCGGGCACGTCTTTGATGACGGGTTTCCCTACGAGCCGCGCGTAATAGTCGATAATCTCCGCCGTCGTGGGATCGCCCGGGTCCAGATCGTCGTCGCCGTCCGTGAACGCCCCGAATAAAATGCCGTTCACCCGCTGGAGCAGTCCGGACTGCCAAAGCTGATAGAGCGCCCGATCAATCTGGTAAGACGGCATATCCACGTCCTCCAAAAAGAGAAGAGCGCCGTCGCCCTTTAGTTCATACGGCGTCCCAATCAAAGAAAGCACGATGCTGAGATTGCCCCCCATCACGACGCCTTCCGCCTCACCGGAGACGACGGCCTTCATCGGGGCTCCCTTCGGCGTCGGAAGTGCGCCCAGCGGCTTGTCGGCCGCAATCCCCCTGAAAAATTCCCGCTCCGTGTACGCGGTCAAATTGCTGCTGGCCAGCGAGCCGAGC
>CAMVIO010000373.1 GCA_947167555.1 uncultured Selenomonadales bacterium | reverse complement strand
GCCAAAGTCTCGGCGGTCTTGATCAATGTGATGTCGGCGCGGTGGCCGTCCACTTCGAGAGCGATGGAAATCGAGGCCGCCATGCGCAGGATATCGTTGGACGTCGTGACCTGCGGCAGCAGCTTCATCGCGCGCTGGATGCGGTGCACCTCGTTCTTCTGTTCCTCCGCCCACTGGGCGATGAAAGCCTCGGCGTCGTCCTCATAGGCGAGTCGGCGCTTGATGACCTCGGCGCGGCGGTCGAGGTCTTTTTCACCGGCGACATAGACGGACAGCGCGAAGCGGTCGAGCAGCTGCGGGCGGATATCGCCTTCCTCAGGGTTCATGGTGCCGACAAGGGAGAAGCGGGCAGGGTGCGAATAGGAAATGCCCTCGCGCTCGACGGTATTAATGCCCATCGCGGCGGAGTCCAGGAGCACGTCCACCACATGGTCGTCCAACAGGTTGATTTCGTCCACATAAAGGATGTTGCGGTTCGCGTCGGCGAGGATGCCCGTCTCGAAGGAGCGCTTGCCTTCCTTGATAGCGGCCTCGATGTCCAGCGTTCCGACCACGCGGTCCTCGGTGGCGCTGACCGGAAGCTCGACAACCTTCATCGGCAGTTCCTCGACGGGCGGCTCGGCGTTGTCGTATTTCTCATGGCATTCGTCGCACCAGTTCGACTTGTCCGCCGGGTCGTCGTGGAAGCGGCAGCCCTGGATGCACCGGCGCGGCGGCAAAAGGTCGGCCAGCGCACGCACCGCCGTCGATTTCGCGGTGCCCTTCTCGCCCTGGATCAAAACGCCGCCGAGGCGCGGATTGACCACGTTCAGCACCAGCGCCTTCTTCATGTCCTCCTGCCCGATAATGGCGGTAAACGGAAATGTCCCCTGTCGCTTCATAATATGTTGTCCCCCTTTTGTAGTATCTCACTCGTCCTCGTCGTCTTCCAGCTCTCCCTCGATGGAGAGGTAAAGCTCCTGTAATTTCTCTTTCGTTTCATCATCGGCGTTCCACATCTGCCTTTGCTCCGCTTCGAGCAACGTTTCCGCGATGTTCTGGAGCGCCCACGGGTTGACCTTCTTCATCCACTGCTGGACCTTCGGGTCGAAGGCGTATTTCTGCGCGTAATCGTCGTACATCCAGTCTTCCATCACATTTGACGTCGCGTCCCATTGGAAGCTGATGTTCAGGCGGTTCGCCATGTCCATCGCGCCCTTGTAGCCATGCTGCATCAGGCCCTCGATGTACTTCGGGTTCAGCGATTCGGACCGCACGACGCGCTTCATTTCCTCCGCCACGGTCCGCACCTTCGGCGCGCCGCGGTTCGCGCTGTCGCCGACGTAGGAGGTCGGCGTCTTGCTGCCGAAGCTCTTGATCGCCGCAATCATGCCGCCGTGGAAGCCGTTGTAATCGTCGGAGCTCAGGATGTTCATATCGTGGGATTCCTCGTTCTTGACCGTCAGCTCCGTATCGGCCAGCCGCTTCTTGAACAGCTCCGGCTGGAAGACGCCGCGGGCGCCGCCGCCGAAGACGTGGCCGCCCCAACGCACATAGACGTCGGCGAGATCCTTTTCCGTCTCCCAGTTCTTCGCGTCCAGCACGAGATTGATGCCGGAGCCGTATGTCCCCGGCGCGTCGCCGAAGACCCGGAAGGCCGCGCTGCGCCACGCGTCGTCCGCAGAAGCGCCGTCTTTCTGCAAAAGAGCGCTGTCCTCGCGGATATGCTTGCGGATGAAGTTGTCGTCGTCGGACTCGTCGAGGGCTGCCACCTTCATCACGGCCTCGTCCATCAGCTCGGCGAGCTGCGGCAGGGTGTCGCGGAACAGGCCGCTGATCCGCGCCGTCACGTCGATGCGCGGGCGCTTCAACTCGTTCAGCGGGATGACCTCGACGCCGGTGACCCGCAAACTGCCCTTCTGCCAGATTGGGCGCGTGCCCAAAAGATACAGGAACTCCGCGATGTCCTGTCCGCTGCTTCTCATATTCGGTCCCGACCAGAGCACCATGCCGATATTTTCGGGATAATGGCCCTCGTCGCCGATGTATTTCTCGATCATGCGGTCGCCGAGCTTCACGCCGGTAATCCAGCCCGCCTGCGACGGCAGGCCGCGCGGATCGACGCCGTAGAAATTCCGGCCCGACGGCAGGAGGTCGACGCCGCCCGCGCTGGGCGAGCCGGACGGCCCCGGCGGCACATATCCGCCCGACAGCGCGGAAATCGTATGCTCGAGCTCGTCCGACGTCTTCATCAGGCGCGGGTAGATTTCGCCGACGACGAATTTCGCCAGCGACGAAAGCTTTTCTTTCCATTCCTCCGCGCCGTCCGCCGCTTCGGGAATTTTCAACGCGGCGTCCGCCGCTTCCGCTGTGAAGCCCTTTTCGGCGATCGCTTCTATAAATACGCGGCTTTCCTTCCGCACGCGGTTCGCCGCTTCGCCGTTCGTCGAGCCGAAAGCCTCGCAGGCCGCCGACGGCGTCTTCAAGAGATCGTCGAAGACCAGCCCGTATTTTTCCGCCCAGAGATCGTAGAGCGCGGGCATCTTCCCGTTGCCGAGGCGCAGCATGTGCATGACCTCGC
>CAMVIO010000372.1 GCA_947167555.1 uncultured Selenomonadales bacterium | reverse complement strand
CTCGAGGCGGGCATGAAAAATCTTTGGTTCGACCTCGCGGGGGACCCGACGCCGGACCAAATGGATATGCTGCTACGGATCACGGACGAGGAGCATATCGTTTTCGGAAGCGATTACCCGTATGTGCTCGCGCCGATTGTGCTGCAACGGAAAAAGGCGCTGGACGAAGTGTTGGCGGAGCGCGGACTGTCGGGGAAAATATACAGGGAGAACGCAAAAAAATTGCTTTCCTAAACAAGAAGACAGGAGGAAACGAAAATGCCGTTTATTGAAATGAAGACCGCGAAAGCGACGACGGAGCAGAAAGAAAAGCTGGTGGCGGGCTTCACGAAAGTCGCCAGCGAAACCTTGGGAATGCCCGCGTCGGCTTTTTTTGTGCTGATTGAGGAAAACGAGCCGGAAAACTGGGGCGTCGGCGGGAAGACGTTGCCGCAGATCGCGGCGGAAAAGAAGTGACGGTGATCCTATGGAATACATAAAACTCGGCGCGTCGGAGCTCCATGTGTCCCGCGTTTGCCTCGGCTGCATGGGGCTGGGAAACGCGGCGACGGGCCAGCATAGCTGGACGGTGGACGAAGCAGCTTCGCGGGACATCATCCGCCGCGCCTTGGGCGCGGGAATCAATTTTTTTGATACGGCGATTGCCTACCAAAACGGGACAAGCGAAGAATATCTGGGGCGGGCGCTCCGGGATTTCGCGAAGCGCGACGAGGTGATCGTGGCGACGAAATTTTTGCCCCGCACTTCCAAGGAGATCGAGGACGGCGTAACCGGGCAACAGCACATCGAAAAGCAGTTGGACATGAGCCTGTCCCATTTGGGCATGGATTACGTGGATCTCTACATCTATCATATGTGGGACTACCAAACGCCCATCCATGATATTCTGGACGGGCTGGCCCGCGTGGTGAAGACGGGGAAAGCCCGTTATATCGGCATCGCGAATTGCTACGCGTGGCAGCTTGCGAAGGCCAACGCTTTAGCCGAAAAAGAGGGCTTCCCGAAATTCATCTCCGTGCAGAACCATTACAATCTGCTGTTCCGCGAGGAAGAACGGGAAATGGCCCCCTTCTGCGAGGAGGAAAATATCGCCATGACGCCGTACAGCGCCCTCGCCAGCGGTCGTCTCTCCCGAAAACCGGGCGAGACGACCAAGCGGCTGCGGGAGGACAGCTACGCGAAGCTGAAATACGACAAGGCGGCGGAGGCGGACGGAAAAATCATCGACCGCGTGGCGGATCTGGCGGAAAAATATCAGGTGACCATGACGGAAATCTCCCTTGCGTGGCTGCTGACGAAGGTGGCGTCTCCGGTGGTGGGCGCGACAAAGGCGAGCCATGTGGACGGGGCCGCAAACGCCGTCAAACTGCGTCTCGCGGAGGAAGATATTGCCTATTTGGAAGAGCTTTACACGCCGCACCCGCTGGTCGGCGTGATGGCGCAAAACACCAAGACGGCGAAACGGGACACACAGGTCTGGATGAAAAACGCGCCGAAGGATTAGGAGGAATTGACGGTGAAAAAGGACATGAAGCAGTTGAAAAAAATCACCGCCGCGCTCGTCCTTGGCGGTATGCTGGTGACGGGGGCGGCATCGGCGCATCCGATCCGCACGCCGGAAGGGAATATGCCGATGGTTCATGTGGCGGTGGTGGAGTCCACCCCCGGCGACATGGGGAAAATGATCGAGATCGCCGCCCGCACCGTGGGACCGGTGGCGGCGAAAGAGCCGGGGACTTACGCCCTCTACGGGGGCATCGACGCGCAGCATCCCGACATCATGCGGCTCGTGGAGATTTATGAAAGTTATGAGGCGTACCGCATCCACGCGTCCAGCGAGGCGTTTCAGGCATATCGCGCCGAGCGGCTTCCGATTTTGAAAAACCTTAAGATTGTTGAAGTCAATGCCATCGTTTTGGAGCAAAAAGCCAAGGGCGCAGGAACCTTTGTCCTCACCAACCGCTACGTCGTGCGGCCGGAGAGTCTCGCCAAGTACCAAAAGGCCGTTTCGGCGGAAGCGGTCCGGGCCGTTCGCGACGACGACGGCGTAATGGGAATATTTGTCACGGCGGAGCATGACGCGCCAAACGTAATGCACACCATGGGGATTTTCCGGGATGAAGCGGCGTATCAGAGCTATGTGGAGTCCCCGGCTTACGGCGAGTATTTGAAGAGCTTGTCGTCGATTTTCACCGAGGCAAGAGAGTCGGCAAACCTTCCGACGCGCATCGAGCTGAGCACGAAGGGTTTGCAAAAATAATGCAAGGAACTGTGCGAAAATAACTGCTGCATAATGCGCAGGATAAATCCGTCATAGCAAGGCGGAGGAGCGAGTCATAGCGGTGCTATGGCGAACGACGACAACGCAGCTATGGCGAATTTAGACAAGCAGAATGCAGTAGTGATTGATGCACAGCTCCTCAGGGAGGAAGGCAACATGAAGGACATTTCACGCCGGGATTTTATGAAGCTGGGCGGCCTTTTGGCAGCGGGCTCGTTCCTGTCGCCGCTTTCCGGCATGGGGCGCGCGCTGGCGCAGGCCCCCGTGGTCGGCAGCGAGGACGTGA
>CAMVIO010000371.1 GCA_947167555.1 uncultured Selenomonadales bacterium | reverse complement strand
CAGGTCGCAATCTTGGTCCCGACAACAGTCCTGGCCCAACAGCATTATCAAACCTTTTCGGAGCGCTTCTTGAATTTCGGGCCGACCGTGGACGTCATTTGTCGTTTTCGGACGCAAAAGGAACAAAAAGCTTCGTTGGAGCGTGTGCGAGATGGACGTACCGATATTTTGATCGGGACCCACGCGATTTTAAATCAAAATCGCGTGGCATTCAAGGATCTCGGACTTTTGATTGTCGACGAAGAACAGCGTTTTGGTGTAAAACAAAAAGAAAAAATCAAAAAACTATCTTCCGGCGTCGATGTATTGACGCTTTCAGCGACACCGATTCCGAGAACGCTTCATATGTCTCTTGTTGGGGCGAGGGATATGAGTGTAATCGAAACGCCGCCCGCCGAACGTTACCCGATTCAAACCTATGTTATCGAATCGAACGATGCAGTGATTGCAGGGGCGATTCGTCGTGAGATGAAGCGCGGAGGACAAATTTATTTCATTTATAATCGTATTGAAACCATCGAGCGAATGCGCCTTCGCCTTGAAGCACTCGTGCCGGAAGCGCGGATAAAGACAGCCCACGGGCGTATGACGGAGGCTGTCCTGGAACGCGTAATGATGGAATTTTATGAAGGTGATTACGATATCCTGCTTTCGACGAGTATCGTGGAGAATGGGCTCGATGTGGCAAACGCCAACACGATCATTGTGTATAATGCAGATTATTTCGGCCTTTCCCAGCTTTACCAAATGAGGGGGCGCGTCGGGCGCTCGCATCGGATTGCATACGCTTATTTCGTGTACCAAACAGACAAAGTATTAACCGAAGCGGCAGAAAAGCGATTACAGGCAATGAAAGAATTTGCCGAGCTGGGCGCGGGGTTCAAGATTGCCATGCGCGATCTTGAAATTCGAGGTGCGGGCGACCTTTTGGGAGCACAGCAGCACGGACATATCGCCAGCGTCGGCTTTGAGATGTACTGCCGATTGCTCGACGAAGCGGTACGTTCTTTGGAAACAGGAAAGCCTGTGGAAGAAAAAGAAGAGCCGGTAATCGAGATTGCAGTGGAAGCATATCTTGACGGAGAATATATTGACGATGCAATGCACAAGATTGAAATCTATCAGCGTATCGCCGCCGTTCGAAACGAGGACCATATATCGTCTCTTCTCGACGAGCTGATCGATCGATTCGGCGAGCCAACGGTACCGGTGCTTCGACTTTTGGATGTGGCGCGTATCAAGAATTATGCACGTAATCTTGGTATAAAAAGCATTGTAGGGAAAGAAAGGATGATCGAGCTTACGCTGACTGAGCAACATTCAATAGAGCCGGAACGCGTCATAGCTTTAAAAAATAGACTAGGCGCAGCATTGATGCTTCTTGCTGCACAGCGGATGATGCGCGTGCGTTTCAAAACGAAAATCAGTCAGGATGAATTGCTGAAATTTTTGCTTTCGACACTTCAGGATTTGTCGGGCGAGACGGCGGAAGCAAAGAAATTCGTGAAAGGAGCCAATATCTGATGGGGAGTATAAAAGTGGTCGGCATGGGACCGGGAGATTTTGGGAGCATGACCGTCGAAGCATGGGAAGCAATACAAAAGGCGGAGCATCTAATCCTGCGGACGGCTATACATCCGACAACGACAGAACTGGCACGTCGTGGTATTTCATTTTTGTCTTACGATGAGCAATATGAGAAAGCGGAGAATTTCGAGACGCTCTATTCGTTTATTGCTGACGACCTCATTTCGCAAGCAAAAACGGGCAAGGATATCGTCTATGCGGTACCGGGAAGTCCGCTTGTAGCGGAGCGAACTGTCGTGCTTCTTCGAGAAAGGGCAAAGAAAGAAAATGTGCCGCTCCATGTGCTTCCGGGCATGAGCTTTACAGAAGTGCTTTGTGCACGTCTTGGGCTTGACCCCGTGGAAGGGCTCTCGATCATAGATGCGGCCGACCTCGATCGGCTGCCAATGGATTGGCCCACAGGATTGATCGTAACGCAGGTCTATAGTCCGGCAGTGGCTTCGGAAGCAAAGCTGGCGCTAATGGAATTCCTGCCTGATGATTTCGAGATTATCATTGCACAACACATAGGACTTCCGGAAGAAAGTGTACGACGTATTCCGCTGTATATGCTCGACCGTCAACCGGATATCGACTATCTGACGAGCCTTTTTATACCACCGCTTCCTCAATCCGTCCGCTTTGATTTCTCTCCGTTGGTGGACATCATGCGGCAACTTCGTGCGCCGGATGGTTGCCCGTGGGATCGCGTGCAAACTCCGGAAAGCCTTAGAAAACATATTTTAGAAGAGGCGTATGAAGTCATTGAAGCGGTCGACCTCAAGGATGCACCCCTACTGGCGGAAGAGCTCGGCGACCTGCTTTTGCAAATTGTTTTCCAAGCGCGCATCGCGGAGGAAGCCGGCGTTTTTTCCATGCAAGAAGTTATAGACGGCATTACGGAAAAACTTGTGCGCCGTCATCCGCATATTTTTGGCGACGTACAGGTTTCCGATGCTGCGGCGGTGCTTGCGAATTGGGAAGCCATAAAACGTAAGGAAAAGCCGGAACG
>CAMVIO010000370.1 GCA_947167555.1 uncultured Selenomonadales bacterium | reverse complement strand
ATTCGACGCATACGCTTTCGCATTTTGTCCTTGCACCTATTATATCGTATTTTCTTCCAAAAACTTAATACCTTTTTGAAAAATTTTTAAAAAAGTTTTCGAGCGTATGTTCATCATAATTATGTGCAAAAAATTTTCTTCCTATGATATACTGTCTGGCAAAGGAGTAAATGCCATGAAGATTTCCGTTTGCTATATTGTGAAAAATGAAGAAAAGAATCTGCCGCTGTCGCTGGAAACGGTAAGAGCCTTTGTCGACGAGCTGATCATTGTCGACACGGGTTCGTCGGATCGCACGCGGCAAATCGCTGCGGCCGCCGGAGCGCGTGTCCTCGATTTCACCTGGCGGGACGATTTCGCGGCAGCGCGGAATTTCGCGCTCCGTAATGCGACGGGGGAATGGATTGTTTTTCCCGACGCGGACGAGGGGTTCCTATATCCCGAGCGCGTCCGGGAAAAATTATTAGAGATTGACAGCCACATCCCCCCCGCAGACGCAGCGATGGTAACGCGCATCAATCTGGATCCCGAAACGGGACAATCAAAAGGCAACGATCGCGCTGTTCGGCTTTTCCGAAACACTCCGGAAATCCGTTATCAAGGGCGTATCCATGAAAACATCATTCATTCCCGCGGCACACTGAATCTCTACCAAGACGACGGCGCGCTTTCCATGTATCATACCGGCTATGCAGAGTCCGTGGGCACGCAAAAAGCCGAACGTAACCTGCGTATCCTGCAACAGGAAATCGCCAAGCACGGGGAACAACCGGGGCAATACCTGTATCTGGCAGACTGCTATCTCGGCATCAAGGACTACAAGAAGGCGATGAAATACGCAATCCTCGCGCTGGATTCACCGGCACAACCGGTAGCGTCCCGTGTCGGCCTGTTCCATGTTGCCATCGAATCCATGCGCCAACTGAACTGGCCGCTGGATGAACAGCTCGCGCTGGCAAACATGGCGATGGCGGAGTACCCGGACCAGCCGGAATTTTACGGCGAGCGCGGCATGATCCTCTGCGCGATGGACCGGCTGGACGAGGCGCGTGCTTCGCTGCTAAAAGCGGCGGCCCTTTACGAGAACCCAGAAGCGCCGCCCACGGCGGAAACATATTTCACCACTGTCTCTGCGGCGACGGTCTACGCAAGGCTGGGCGAGCTGGAAGCCCTCCGGCAAAATCTTGACGCCGCCGAAACTTTTTTCCGAAAAGCCCTGGCCGAGGACGAATCAAACGAAGCCATCCAGGAGAAATACGAACGTTTCCTGCGGGAAAACCGTCCATAAAACTTCATTATAATATGACTGCGGCGCTGCATTTTTGCGGCGCCGTTTCTGTATACAAAATTCTATTAAATTTTCCTATGCGCGAAGCGAACCATCTGCTATAATAATATTTATATATTGACCCGCATCCCGTGGGCAATAATACACGCGGGGCGCAGCTGCGCTTCGTCATTATGGGGGGAATATTGATGGTAACGGAGGTCACGCCTGAGTTTGTTATTACCGACGAATTGGCGCAAAAGATCGACCGGGTGCTGGACGAGCACGACCACGACGCGACGCAGATCGTCGGCGTGCTGCTCGACGTACAGGACCTGATCGAGCAGAAGTATGTACCTCGGCCGGTCGCTTTTTACATTGCGCAAAAGCTGCCGATCAAAGTATCCGTGATTTACGACTGCCTGACGTTCTACAACGCGCTGTCTGAAACGCCGCGGGCAAAATACCCGGTACAGGTCTGCCGCTCGGTAGCCTGCAAGGTAAACGGCAGCGACACGCTCTTCCAGATGGTCAAGGACATCCTCGGCGTCGAACCGGGCGAAGTCACTTACGACGGGCGCTTCATGATCGAAGAAGTTTCCTGCTTCGGCGCTTGCGACGTGGCGCCCGCAATCCGCATCAACGACAAAGTATACGGTCACCTCGACACGCCGGACAAGATTCGCGCCGTGCTCGCGGAATTCATGTGAGGGAGGGAAAAACATGGACTATGAAGTGAAGTTTATCACGCAAAATTTCGGCAAGTACGATCCGACGTCCATCGATTCCTACCTCTCCATCGGCGGCTACGCCGGTTTGAAGCGCGCGATGGCGATGGACGGCGAGGACATCGCCTCGCTGATTGCCGAGGCGAAGGTCAAAGGACGCGGCGGCGCGGCCTACGACATGGGACGCAAATGGTCCCAGTCCCGGGCGGTCAAGGCGCCGCACAAGGTCGTCATCTGCAACGCCGATGAAGGCGAGACCTGTACCTTCAAGGATCGGGAACTGATCAAGAACGATCCGTTTAATTTAATAGAAGCAATCACGATTTGCGGCTACACGGTCAACGCGCAGGACGGTTACATTTACCTGCGGGAGGAATATCGCCACTTGCGCCCGCTGCTCTTGAACGCGATCAAGCAGGCTGAGGAAAAGAATCTTCTCGGCGACAATATCCAGAACGCGGGCTTCAATTTCCATATCCATCTGTACTCCGGCGCGGGCGCCTATGTCTGCGGTGAAGGTACGGCATTGATTCGCTCCATCGAGGGCAAGGCGGGACGTCCGCGCAAGAAGCCGCCTTTCATGAAAG
>CAMVIO010000369.1 GCA_947167555.1 uncultured Selenomonadales bacterium | reverse complement strand
CTCGCGCGGGAAGCGGTGGACAGGGCGCACCAGGCGCTGGCGCCGCTGGGAAAACAGGCGGCGTTTCTCGACGAACTTGCGGAATACCTGATTACGAGGGATAGATAAGGATTGGTTTATAGCATGGGAACTCTTTTGGAGCGGATTGACGAGCCGGAAAAACTTCATAGTCTTTCGACGGAAGAATTGGAGGCATTGGCGGGGGAACTGCGGGAGCTGATTGTCCGCACGGTCTCGCAGACGGGCGGTCATCTCGCGCCTAGCCTTGGCGCCGTTGAGTTGACGCTGGCACTTTACAGCGTGCTGCATTTGCCGATGGACAAAGTGGTCTGGGATGTCGGCCATCAGGCGTACGCGCATAAAATCTTGACCGGCCGCAGGGAGCGCTTTTCTGGCCTTCGCCAGTGGCAGGGCATTACCGGGTTTCCGTCTCGTGCGGAGTCGGAGTACGACGCCTTCGGCGTCGGTCACGCCAGTACATCAATCTCGGCGGCTCTGGGCATGGCGATTGCCCGCGACATCAAAGGACGGGGCGAGCACATCGTGGCGGTAATCGGGGACGGCGCCATGACGGGCGGTGAATCTTTCGAGGCGCTGAATCATGCGGGAGATATAGGTACAAACTTGATCGTCGTTTTGAATGACAACGGTATGAGCATTGATTTCAATGTCGGCGCCATGAGCGAATACCTTTCGCGCATTCGCGTCACGCCGCAGTACAACCGCGCGAAAGAGGACATCAAGGGATTCCTTCGCAGCATTCCGCATATCGGCGATACAATGGTCAAGACGGCGGAATATATCAAGGAAGGCGTAAAATCCGTGTTGGTACCGGGCGGGCTTTTTGAGGAAATGGGATTCACCTATGTCGGTCCCATTGACGGTCACAATATCCGGCTGATGCGCGACGTGTTTTCCGAGGCCTGCATGATGGACGGTCCGATCCTCGTCCATGTGCGGACGAGAAAGGGACGCGGCTATCTGCCGGCGGAAACGGAGCCGGACAAGTTCCACGGCGTCGGGAAGTTTGACGCGGCGACGGGCGCGGTGAAGAAAGACCCGTCGGCCCCCGCGTCCTATACGTCGGTTTTCGGCAATGCACTGATAGAGCTGGCGCAGGAAATGCCGAGCATCACGGCAATCACGGCTGCGATGCCCAGCGGCACTGGGCTGAAGGATTTCGGGGAGCGATTCCCGAAACGTTTTTTTGACGTCGGCATTGCCGAGGAGCACGCGGTGACGCTGGCGGCGGGCATGGCGGCGGCAGGGCTGCATCCGGTGGCGGCAATTTACTCGACCTTTGCCCAGCGTGCTTACGATCAGCTCATGCATGACGTTTGCCTGCAAAACTTGCCCGTGACTCTTTGCCTTGACAGGGGCGGTTTGGTCGGCGAGGATGGGCCGACGCATCACGGCGTTTTTGATTTGTCTTATCTGCGGACGATGCCGGGCATGACGGTCTTCGTGCCGAAGGATGAAAACGAGCTTCGCGATATGCTCTATACGGCGGTTCGTATGGATTCTCCGACGGCGATCCGTTATCCCCGCGGCGCGGGGCTGGGCGTCCCGCTCTCCGAGGGCTTCCGGGAGATCGAAATCGGCAAGGCCGAGGCGCTCTCGGAAGGGGACGACGTGGCGTTGTTGGCGGTGGGCACGATGGTGGACGCGGCGAAAAAAGCGGCAGCCATGCTGGAAGAAAAAGGCGTGCACGCCGCCGTCGTCAACATGCGTTTTGTCAAGCCCATCGACACGGCGACAATTGATGCGATGGCGACGAAAAACAAATTGCTCGTGACATTGGAGGAAAACGTGCTGCCGGGCGGTTTCGGTTCGGCGGTGGCGGAATATATGGCGGACGCAGGACACAGGACGCCGCTGCTTCGGATCGGCATCCCGGATCGGTTCGTATCCCAGGGCGCGAAATTAAAGCTTCTGGAATCTTGCGGGCTTTTGCCGGAGCAAATCGCCGAAAGCATCATGACTGCATGGACGGGGCTCGCCTGAGATGGAAAAGATACACAAGGAACGGCTGGACGTATTGCTGGTGAAGCGCGGGCTTGCCGAGACGCGGGAAAAAGCAAAAACGACGCTGATGGCGGGGCTGGTGCTGGTCAACGGCCAGAAAATCGACAAGGCCGGAACGATGGTGAAGGAGGACGCGGAGCTTCGCGTCCTCGGCGACGCGCTGCCCTATGTGAGCCGGGGCGGGCTGAAGCTGGAAAAGGCGATGGAAACTTTCAATATTCGTATGGAAGGAAAAGTCGCCGCCGACATCGGCGCGTCCACGGGAGGCTTCACCGACTGCGCGCTCCAGCGGGGCGCGGCGAAGGTGTATGCCATCGACGTCGGTTACGGGCAGCTCGCTTGGAAGCTGCGCAGCGATCCGCGCGTCGTGAACATGGAGCGCACGAATATCCGTTATGTACGCCCGGAAGACATCGGCGAGCTTTTGGACTTCGCGTCCATAGACGTCGCGTTCATATCACTGACGAAGGTACTGGAGCCGGCCAAAGCGCTGCTGAAGGACACGGGGGAGATCGTGGCGCTGATCAAGCCGCAGTTTGAGGCGGGGCGCGGCAATGTCGGGAAAAAA
>CAMVIO010000368.1 GCA_947167555.1 uncultured Selenomonadales bacterium | reverse complement strand
TTCTGAATGTTGGAATCATTGATTTTCTGCTCGATGCAAATCTGTTTTGATACTATAAGTAACAAATCCCCTTGCACGTAAATGGCAAGGGGATTTGTATTTGTAAAAAAACGTTTGGTCAATTTGCGATTACATGTTACACGTCTTCTTCGTGCTGTTTTTTCATTTTAACGACTTCCTCACGAATCTTTCGCGAGAATTCGTCCAACACCTCTCGGTTTGCCTTCCCCTCGAAAGTCATCGGCTCTCCGTATACGACTCTGAGTTTTTTCATTTTATCGGTTCCCAGTATGGCCGCCGGGACGACGGGGGCGCCGCTCATCGACGCCAGCAGCGCGACGCCTGCGCCGAAGTTGTGAACCTCGCCGTCCTTACTTCTCGTGCCTTCCGGGAAGATGCCGACGCATCGACCCGCGCGCAGTTCCTTGACCGCCGCCTTAACCGCCGATCTGTCTGCCGCGCCGCGTCTCACAGGGAACGCGAACAGCCAGCGGATGACCGTGCCGAAAATCGGGATCTCGAAAAGCTCCTGCTTCGCCATATAGCTGACAGGGCGCTGCAAAAAGCTGGCGAGGAACGGCGGGTCCCAATTGCTCATATGATTCGCCGCGACGATTACGCCGCCCTCCGCCGGCAAATGTTCCGCCCCGTAATCTTTTGCTCCTAACAGACGGAAGAAAGCGGGAAAAATCACATGAAGTATCCGATACAGTATCATCGTCTGTCACCCGCACAATTCCATGACCTTTGCGACGACCTCGTCGATCGTCATGCCCGTCGTATCCAGAAGCGTCGCTTCCGGCACGCGTACCAGCGGCGAGATCGCGCGCTCACTGTCCGCTTTGTCCCGAGCTTCGATTTCGGCGGCCAGGTTTTCTATCGGCTCTTCGTAGCCCTTCGCTTTCATTTCCTTCCAACGACGGAGAGCACGCTCCTCAATCGATGCGGTCAAAAAGATTTTGACGTCGGCGTTCGGCAACACGTTCGAGGCGATGTCGCGGCCGTCCATCACGACGCCGCCGTCCTTCGCCATCCCCCGCTGCAGCTCCACCATCTTTTCGCGCACCGGACCGAGCTGCGCCACCTGAGAGACCAGCGCCGTAACCTCCGGCGTACGGATTTTCTCTGTCACGTCCGTATCGTCCGCGAATACACGGACATTATCGCCGACAAATCGCAGACTGACATGGAGTTTTTCTGCCGTACGGATGATTGCTTCGTCCGTCGTTCCCGCGCCCGTGTCCAGAACCTTCCACGCCACCGCACGATACATCGCGCCCGTATCGATATAGATATAGCCAAGCTTTTCGGCGACAAGCTTCGCGATCGTGCTTTTGCCCGCGCCGGCCGGCCCATCGATTGCCACCGTTTTTTTCATACTGTTCTCCCCCATAATTATCTTTGCAATTCCGCCAGATTCTTATAAAACGTCGGATACGAAATGTCTACGCACTCCGGATTTTCGATTGTCACGCCGTCCCCCGCTGCGCCTGCGATTGCCAGCGACATTGCCATTCGGTGATCGTCGTAGGAGAAGCAATCCGCGTGGCGGATTTTTTTTGTTCCGCCGTGGATCACGAGGCCGTCTTCCAATTCCTCGACGCAGGGCGCGAGCTTGTTGTATTCGACGGCGACGGCATGGAGCCGGTCTGTTTCTTTGACGCGAAGCTCGCCCGCGTCCGAAATTGTCGTATCGCCGTCAGCGAAAAGCGCCGCCACCGCAATAATCGGTATCTCGTCAATCAGGCGCGGGATGATTGCGCCTCCGAAGGAAACGCCATGGAGTTTTGCCGAACGGACGCGGATATCCGCGATTGGTTCGCCGCCGCTTTCCCGCTCATTCTGAAGCTCAATATTCGCGCCCATGTCACGCAGGACTTCGAGTACACCGGTTCGCGTCGGATTGACGCCGACGCCCTTCAGCAACAGGTCGCTGCCTTCGATGATTGAAGCCGCCACGAGCCAGAACGCCGCCGAGCTGATGTCCCCCGGCACTTCGATGGATTCCGGCGCGGAAAGCTTTTGCACCGCGCGGCAGGAAACGCGGTTGCCGTCCTGCCGTATCTCCGCGCCAAACGCGCGAAGCATCCGCTCTGTATGGTCTCGGGAAGGAAACGGTTCGATTACCGTCGTTTCTCCCTCAGCGCGAAGTCCCGCGAGCAGGATTGCCGATTTGACCTGCGCGCTGGCCATCGGCATCGGATATTCGATACCCTGCAGCTTCTTCTCGGCGGGCAGGATCGTGATCGGCAGATATTTTCCGCCCGCGCGGCCCGCAATACGCGCGCCCATACGTGAAAGCGGCTCAATCACGCGCCCCATCGGGCGACGGTAAAGCGCCGCGTCTCCGGTAAACGTCGAAAGGAACGGCTGCGGCGCAAGCAGTCCCATCATCAGGCGGAGCATCGTGCCGGAGTCCCCTGCGTCAAGGATACCCTGCGGCTCTTTTAAGCCGTCAAAGCCATTCCCTGTCACGTCCAGCGTCGTATCATCCGTCCACCGCACGGAAACGCCCAGCGCCTCCATCGCCGCCGCCGTCGAAAGGCAATCCGCCGCGTGCAAATAATTCGTGATATGCACGGTTGTATCGCAAAG
>CAMVIO010000367.1 GCA_947167555.1 uncultured Selenomonadales bacterium | reverse complement strand
TCCTCGTCAAGCGCTCCCAGTGGATCATCGGCGGCGACGGCTGGAGCTACGACATAGGCTACGGCGGACTCGACCATGTGCTGGCTTCCGGCGAGGACGTGAACGTGCTGGTGCTCGACACCGAGGTTTACTCCAACACGGGCGGCCAGTCGTCGAAGTCGACGCCGGCGGCGGCCATCGCGCAGTTCGCGGCCAGCGGCAAGCGCACGAAAAAGAAGGACCTCGGCATGATGGCCATGAGCTACGGCTACGTCTATGTCGCGCAGGTCGCCATGGGCGCGGACAAGAACCAGACGCTGAAAGCCATCTGCGAGGCGGAAGCCTATCACGGCCCGTCTCTCGTCATCGCCTACGCGCCGTGCATCAATCACGGCATCCGCGCGGGCATGGGCAAGAGCCAGCGCGAGGAAGAGAAGGCGGTCAAGTCCGGCTACTGGGCAACTTACCGCTACAATCCGGAACTGGTCGGCACGGACAAGAACCCGTTCGTCCTCGACTCGAAGGAGCCGACGGAAAGCTTCCAGGAGTTCCTGCAGGGCGAGGTCCGCTTCAGCTCGCTGAAGCGCGCGTTCCCGGAAATCGCCGACGAACTCTACGCGAAGACGGAAAAAGACGCGAAGGCACGGCTCGAAGGGTACAAGAAACTGGCAGGGCAAGCGTAAAAAGAATATCGCAAGACAAAAAGCGGCGTTCCATGGCGGAGCGCCGCTTTTCTTATTCTCATATTTAACAGCGGATAGACTTAGGGAAACTCCGATGAAGTCTCTTCGGCCCATTTCGGTTCTATTTCCGGCTATCGTCGTCAATGCCTTCTCGACGTAGCGATGCTACGCCTTTGAGGTCCTTTCCTAGATAGCCGAAAAATTCCTCGAAATGGCCTCGAATTGACTTAATCTGCGTTTCCTTAGTTGATTTGAATAGACAAGTTTCTTTATTGTGTGAATATCTGTAATTTATGGCATTTTAGCGAAGTCGTTGCCACACGTGACGACCGCCTTCATCGCAAAGTCCCTGCCTAGGTGGCGTCGATCCGCCGCTACGTATCTGCTGACCACATTTTGAACATTGCCAAAGGGGGGTGGCTGCCTCAGCTACTGTATCTTTTAAGGGCTGGAAGCTCGGCGAAAAACCGACAGCGAGACCTAAAATAACAGCGAGAACCCCAAATACCTTTACTGCCTTACGCATAATGACCACTCCTTGTGTTGAATGATAAGAGCTACCCACTGCTTTCCATGAGAAATTTTATATATTTATTATAAATGCGTTAAAAGAAATTTTTAAGTATAAATTTCGTAATAAGCATAAAATGATTTATCCTGTACTATGGTTGAGTATGGGTGATGGATATGTTCAGTGACAAGTTGCGGTATTTGCGGAAGCATCAGGAATATACGCAGATTGACGTGGCGCAGAAACTCGGTATCGGACAAACAACCTACAATCGATATGAACGTGGGGTATATGAGCCGGATTACAAGACACTGAAGAAAATCGCTAATTTTTTTCAGGTCTCAATTGATTATTTGTTGGACAATGACGATGAAATATTGGCTGATACAGATACACTGGTGGATTTGAGCCACTTTCTGCTCAATGGGAATTATACAGTTTTCGCGCAATTCCCCACGGACGGGGATCGGCAAATGCTGGACAAGATTGTTAAGGCGATTTACCATGTGCGGGATTAGCAAAAAGCGGCGCTCCATGACGGTACGCCACTTTTTATAGGTACGCGCAGAGGCCGCTTGACTTTCGCAACGCCATCCCTCATAATAATTACGAAAAAAGGTGTATATACATTTATTTTCGTAATTAGAGGTGCGCCATGGAAATCAAACGGGATGCAAGGCTGGAAGGGTACAAGAAGCTGGCGGGCAGGCGCAAAAGAAAAGTTGGCACAGCAAAAAGCGGCGTTCCATGGCGGAGCGCCGCTTTTGCTTTATGTTGCGATGTTATTTCGTGTCTTTATCCGAGCAGTTCCAGCATTTGCGCCGGGTTGTCCGCCGCTTTTACTTTGTCCATCGCCTTGACGATGATTCCTTTTTCGTCGATCAGGTACGTCGTGCGGACGACGCCCATGGAGACTTTTCCGTAGTTTTTCTTTTCCTTCCAGACGTCGTAGGCTTGCAGGACCTCTTTTTCCGTGTCCGAGAGCAGGACGAAGGGGAGGTTGTATTTTTCCTCGAATTTCTTGTGGGACGCGACGGTGTCCTTGCTGACGCCGACGACGACCGCACCCTTTTCCTGAAACAGCGGATATTTTTCGCCGAAGCCGCAGGCCTGCTTCGTGCAGCCGGAGGTCATGTCCTTCGGGTAAAAGTACAGGATCACTTTTTGTCCGCGAAATTCCCTGAGGGTTCGCGTGTTTCCGTTTTGGTCCGGCAGCGCGAAGTCCGGCGCTTTGGTTCCGATTTCCAGCATGATGGTTTCCTCCTTTTATACTTCTCCTTCATCCATGATGCCGAGTTTCCGCTTCCAGTAGCGGGAGTAAATCGCGCCCAGCGGATTGTGGGCCAGCAGGCGGTCTTTTGCCACCAGCGTCGTCACCGGGCCGGGACAGCTTCCGTTGAAGATCGCGTCGTGGCCGACGCAGAG
>CAMVIO010000366.1 GCA_947167555.1 uncultured Selenomonadales bacterium | reverse complement strand
GCCTCGACCATGTCGAGATTGTCCTCCTCCATGATGTCGCCGTCATGGAAACGATTCAGGATGATGCCTCGGATGGGAATGTTGCGCGCCCGCAGATGCTCGACGGTCAGCACTGCCGCGTTGATCGTGCCGAGCCCCGCGTCCGCGACAATCAGCGCGCCGAGCCCGAGCCGCAGCACGAGGTCATCCAGGATTACATGCTGCTCCTTGTCCCAACGCAGGGGGCAGATAATACCGCCGCTGCCCTCCATCGTGATATATTCATGCTGTGAGAGCGCCCGGCGAAAATCTTTTTCCACCACGTCGAAATCGATCGGGTTGTTGTCAAGCTGTGCGGCGAGGTGCGGCGATACCGCCGCCTCGTAAACGTAGGAGACGAGTTCTTCCTGCGTCTCGGACAGCTCCGCTATTTCCTTGACATAAAGCGCGTCCCCCGCATGGAGCGTCCCGTCTTCCTCGTCCTTCTCGGCGCCGCTGATGGCCGCTTTGTAATATCCGGCGTCAAGCCCCGCGTCCCTGAGACATTTTACGATCAGCGCCGTCACATACGTTTTGCCGACGTCCGTGCCGGTGCCGGTGATGAAAAGTGCCTTTCCCATGTTTTCTGTCCTTTCTTTTTTATTAATCTCCGTTAGAAATGTGCAATTTCTTACGGAGATTTATGAGACGGCATTTGCGCCATAGGCGCAAATGTAGCCTGCATAGCAGGCGTATCTTCGGTTAAAATCTTTTTGAAGATTTTAGTCGAAGATTAGTATTATATCAACGCTTCTTTATGTTCCTCGACCCAGACGCCCGCGTGCTCCAGCCGCACCGCCAGTCCCGCCGCCGCCACGCAGAGCAGGAAGTCCGGCACGATCTGGAGAACCCCGCAGTAGAAGATGACCGGCCAGACCGCGATCGGCGCGTCAATCACATAGTTCGACACGAAATAGAAATAGCTGATGCCGATGACGTAGACGATCGCCATGCCGACGCCGTTCACCGCCAAGAGCCGCCGAAACGTGCGCTTTTCCAGCCGACGCGAAGCCGCGCCGCAGTACCATGCCTGCAAGACAAAACCGATCAGGTAACCGAAGGTCGGCTGCAAAATGTAGCCGGGACCGCCGCCCGAAGCAAAGACCGGAACGCCGACAAGCCCGAGCAGCACATAGGTCGCCACCGCCGCCGCGCCGAGCCGCGCCCCCAACAGAAGCCCCGCCAAAAGCGTGAACAGGAACTGCAGCGTGTAAACGTCCGTGCCCACCGGAATCCGGATAAACGTCCCCGCTGTTATCAGGGCGACAAAAAGCGCGCAAAGAATCATTTCACGAAGAGAGAGATGCAAGAGAACCGCCTCCTTTTAGTATTGGCAGTCCATAGCATACACTTCTCCCCGATTTTTGTCAACCTATTAAATTTGTATGGTTAACATTAGATCCTGTTCTGTTCTCAGTATTATATTTTGCCATATTTTGGCCCGAGATAAGTATTACTTCTTGTCCGTTTCCGCCGTGATCTGATAGTAATCGCAGGGATGCGCGTCGTAGCCGACGACGTTCCGCTTCGAGATCAGGCTCATTTGCAGGAACGAGCAGAAGACGTAGCCGTTGTCGTCGAGCAATGTCTGCTGCATATCGACGGCGAGCTGCGCGCGTTCCGCAGGGTCGAATTCGATAGCCAATTTCTTCGCCAGCGTTTCGAGCTTGTCGTTGTGGAAGTGGCCGTTGTTCACGGGAGAGCTGTCGAGGCAGCAGGAAGTGAAGAAATACTCGGGATCGCCGGTGGGCGCTGTGACCATCGCGCTGGCGTAGACGTCCCAGGCCGAGGGATCCTTGCGGAGCTTGTTGTGGCTGGCGGTACTGTTCACTTCCACATCGATCCCGATCTTTTTCAGCTCCGCCTGCGCGGCTTCGGCGAGCAGCGGCAGCTCCAATCGGCTCGGATAGGTCAGCCAGCGAACCGTCAGCTTCTTCCCGTCCTTCTCGCGGATGCCGTCGCCGTCCGTGTCCACCCAGCCGGAGGCTTCAAGGACTTTTTTCGCCCCTTCGGGATCATAACCTGCCGCTTTCACCTTGTCGCCGCCGAAAGCAAAGCCCGCGGGGAAGGCGCCAACTCCCGGGTAGCCGTTGCCGCGGAGCAGCGTCTTGACGAATCCTTCCTTGTTGACGCCCATCGCAATCGCTTTGCGGACGGCAGGGTCGGAGGCAATCGGGCTCTCGTAGTTCATCCAGAGGAAGAAGGCGCGGGAGGTCGCGACCTGTGAGAAATGAAACTTGTCGTTTTGAAATAGGGGATAGCTTTCATAGGCCATGCCGTAGGCCGCGTCGATTTCGCCGGACTGAAGGGCCGCCGACAACGTGTTGCCGTTGGAAATGGCTTTGATTGTCAGTTCGTCGAGCTTCGGTTTTCCGTTCCAATAGACTTCGTTCTTTTTCAGCGTCAGATGGTCGCCGGACTTGCAGTCGACAGCGATATAGGGGCCGGTGCCCGCGACGATGCCGTCCTTGACGCCCGCCTTGACATCGACGATGCAGGCGTAGGGATCGCCGAGATAATTCAGCAGCGCAGGGCGCGGCTCTTTCGTCTTGATGGTCAGCGTTTGCCCGTCCGCCTCGATGGAAT
>CAMVIO010000365.1 GCA_947167555.1 uncultured Selenomonadales bacterium | reverse complement strand
AATTGTTGTTTCAAATGCTGTTGCATTCCAAAATTCGGAATTTGAACCGCCGTTTTTGAGGACAACGTCGCCCAAAAGGGGTGTGGGGATTTTCGGCGGGGACTTTTATAAATATATAATCTCAAAAGGGTGGTCTGCCCTTTGCGGGCTATCGGGAGCTTTCATCCGGCGTGAAGTGATGGAACAAGCGGGATGGTTGGAAAGCTGCTTTATGGGCAGCCGTCCGATGGAACTTTCGATATGGCTTTCCATTTGGGAGGCGCGTTCCCAAAAAGACGGACAGGAGGTATTGTTTATTGGGGAGCCATTGGTTACAGTGGCGCGCCGTTGGACAGCTGATGATTACATCGTTTATGCAATGGAATGGAGGTTCCTGATCGACCGTTTCCGTGGTACGCAGCTTTTGTCGGAGGAAGAGTACGAAACAGCAATCGAGAATTTTCAGGAACAACGGCGGCAGAAAGAAGGAAAGCTTCGTCCATGTGTTACCCCGGAGCTTTATCAAGCCTATATGGAAGCGTGAAATTAGAAGTAGAGGAGAGAGGCATCCATGGAAAAGCATCAGGAGACCTTTTTCGGCTGCGACGCGGCTTATCGGGACGCGCGGATTGTGATTTTCGGCGCGCCCTTCGACTCGACTACCTCGTACCGCCCCGGCACGAGGGACGCCAGCCGCGTGATGCGGGCGGAGGCTTATGGGCTGGAGACCTTCAGCCCTTATCAGGACCTTGATTTGGCGGACGCGCAGGTCTTCGACTCCGGAGATCTGGAGCTGGCCTTCGGCGATTCGGAGAAGACCCTCGCGATCATTGAGGAACGGGCGGCGGAAATCCTTTCGGACGGAAAGACGCCGTTCATGCTCGGCGGCGAGCATCTCGTGACCTTGGGGGCGGTGCGCGCGGCTGCGAAAAAATATCCGGATCTCTGCGTCGTGCATTTCGACGCCCATACCGATCTCAGGGACGAGTTCCTCGGCTCGAAGCTCTCCCACGCGTCGGTGCTGCGCCGCTGCTGGGACATCCTCGGCGACGGGCGCATCGCCCAGTTTGGCATCCGCAGCGGCGAAGGCGCGGAGTTCCGCTGGGCGGAGAAGGAAGGCCATACGTCGCTTCATCGGTTCGACTTCACGGGATTGCGCGAAGCGGTTGCGGAATTCTCCGGAAAGCCCGTCTACTTCACCATCGACCTCGACGTGATGGACCCGGCGTATTTTCCCGGAACGGGAACACCGGAAGCAGGGGGCGTGACATTCAAAGAGCTTTTGCAGGCTGCGCTGACCGTCATCCAAAGCGCGAACGTCGTAGCCTGCGATCTGGTGGAGCTCGCGCCGAATCTCGACCAAAGCGGCGCGTCCACCGCCGTGGCGCTGAAGGTGCTCAGGGAAATGCTGCTGGCGCTGGAAAAACCTTTCATCAAGGTGGAAAGGGTATAACGGACGTTCCACAAAAACGATTGCATTACTCCTATGAAAAATGCAAATTTACTTACGTTTTTCATAGGAAAAAATGTGATTTCAATACAAAGGTCCTATATAATGGCTTTTCATCATGCGATGTTATAGCATAATCAAAAAGTACTCCCCCGACGACAAGGCCTCTCGGGGGAGTACTTTTTGATTATCAAGTGTTCCATTTTAATAAAATATTTCTTACCCGTTGCCATACGCTCTTTTTCTCTTGACGAGCGAGCGCCTCTTGTAGCGAGGCTTCGTCGGGGATAACACCAAGCACAGGCAAGCCAAGATAATCTTCCACATCTTGTGCCGTTGTGATTTTTCGATTCATCAGCGCATACATCACCGCGTAGCCACTGCCGAGCAAAATTCCCAAAAAGGCGCTCACGGCAAGTGTGCGGTTTCTGGTGGTTTCGGGAGAAGGCGGTGCTGGTTTTTTATTGTCGTTTTTGTCTTCCTTTGGTTTCGGTTTGGGCACAGGCGAGGTGGGAAGGTTCGGTGGATTGATGATCTCGCATTCCACGCGCTGGAACAAAGTTCCTCCGTTTCCTCCAGCGGTATACGGCAATTCAATCTGCTCTGTGCGGGCGATATAGTTTCTGAGGCTTTGCACTAGGAGTTCGTTGCCTTTTTGTGCCATTTCAGGCTTGTCTGCGTCGAAGGAAATGGTCATCATTTCCGTATCCTTGATGGGGGCCCCGCCTCCTTTGCCCCGTGAAGTAATTTTCAATTGTTCACGGATGGGAGAGCAGAAAGCATCGCTACCCAATAGATTCGCGTATGTTGCGCATTTTTGCGCCAAATTAAAATTCGCCATATTGGAGGCGGCTTTGATGCGGAGTGTTGCTGTTGAGCGATAATATACGGGCCATGGCGGTTCTTTTTTTTCCGGGGCCTGAGGTGCTGGGGGATTTGCCATTAAATATACCGTTGCTAAGAGCATACAGCAAGCAGCCACGACAAAGATGTTTCGTGCGTTGTTCACAAGAATGCGGAAAATTTCCGCAAGGTCGATTTCCATGTAATCATGCTCTTTGTTTTCCAAGACCTCATCTCCATAAACATAATCTACCGATGATATAATTATACATCTATAGTTTATGTTTGTAAACGATTATAAACGTTGGATTATTTTCTGCTCTAAAAAATTTATTTATG
>CAMVIO010000364.1 GCA_947167555.1 uncultured Selenomonadales bacterium | reverse complement strand
CCGCCGCTAGTTCCGCCGTCGTAGCTTCCGCTGCTGCCGCCCGTCATCGAGTCGGCGATGCTGCCGCCGGAGCTTCCTCCGCTGTATCCTCCATCATAACCGCTATTGCCGCCCGTTCCGGTTTGCAAGAGACCCGGGTCGGCGCCATAGCCTGTCTCGGCAAAACCGCCCTGCTGGCCCGTGGCTCCGGTCATCGAGTTGTCCACCGACGTAGTGATTTCTCCGTTCTTGATCGTATAGGTGACCATATTCGACAACGCAGAGTTGTTCGTCGGGTCGATGAACTCGAAGAAATAGCCGTAGGTGCCGTCGCCGACATTTTCGTCCTTGACCTGCGGGTTCGCGCCGATAGTGAAGGTGTCCACCTCGACCTCGGTGTACTCGGTGTCCGGGCCGGAAAGGGTCATACCGTAATGGAGGGTGGTAATCGTGTCGCCCGGCTTGAGCTGGATCAGCTCGCGGCTGGCCACGAGGCTTTCAAGGCCGCGCTTGTCATCTTTTCTCGCGCCGAGGATGTTGTATTTCTCGCTCTTGTAATCATAGACAACCTGCAGATTGACGGGAACGCCGTTCAGCTTCAGCGGGATCGCGTAAAGATTGAAGTCGTCGTTTTCATAGGTAATTTCGACATAGACGGGATGCCCTTCCAGCATCGGCCAAGTGCCGAAGAAGTTATCCGTGAAGCGGCCGCGGTCCCAATCGGCGTTGATGTTGGAATCGGAGCCGAGGTCGACCATGACGTCCTGTTTTTCATCCAGATACACCAGCTGGCAATGGACGACGGACAGGAGATCGACCGCCGAGGGCGAAAGCTGCACGAAAGCGTTGCCGTCTTTGTCGATGTCCACGGGCGTATCCTCGAGCTGCCGCACGTTGTAAATCGGGTGGGAGCCGACGGCGGGCGCCGAAGAAGGAGCCGAGCCGAGGATGGTGGCGCTGATGCTCGCGCCCGCGCCGGGGGTGATGATTTCCGGCGTGTAGGCGGGCGCCCCGCCGGACACATATTCCTGCGCCGCGCTGGGCATCTGCCCGAAAATCAGATAGTAGTAAAGACACTTGATTGGCCCCGGCGAGACGTCGATGTCCGCATATATGCGCCAGACGTCGGCGTCACCGTCATAGGGATGATAGCAGGAAAGGCCTTGTCCGCCAGGGCGGTAGGAGCCGTTGACCCGATAGAGCACGCAGTCGTTCAAGGCCGAGAGCAGCGGGTCGGCGGTCGATGGCATGAGGTTTCGGGTGTTCTGCGCCAGCTCTCCGATATCCACCATGTCGTAGTAGCCTTCTTCACGGGTGTTGCCGCCGTAGTTTTCCGAGACGGCCGCGCTGCGGGAGAACTGCGTGAAGAACTGCCGCGGATCTTGCGCGGCGGCCTGCAGCGCTTCAACGCCATACGCGCCGTAAGCGGCCACCAGATCCGGAGCTTTCGAGACGTCGGAAACGGAAAGGGTGGCGATTTCCTCGGAGGAGTTGCCGTCCGCAATGCAGCCCTGGTAATAGGTATCGCAGATCACTTTGCCGAGCCCCGCGCCGCCCATGGCGGGATTGTCCGCCAATGCGCCGAGCCAGCCGGTATAGTTCCAGCCGCAGCCCGGCTCACTTTCCTGCGAGGCCACCATATATCGGGCGAAACCATGCAGCGAGGCAAGGCTGTCCACCGTCGCCATCAGGCAGGCATCGAAACCGATGATCTCAAAGGGCGGAACGTCGGGATTCGAGCCGTAGACAGAATCGAAAGCGTCATGGACCTCATCGAGGCTCATCATGTTGCCGGTGCGCTCGTCGTAGCAAATGCCGCCGACACTGCCGCCGCCGTGGTTCCAGAAAACGAAGATACTGTGGTCGGCGGAGAAGTTGTCCCTGCCGAAGCGCAGGAAGTCCGCGAGACCGCTTCCCGTCCCCATGTCCGAATTGGGCGTTGGCCCTAGATTGTGCATGCCTTCCGAATCATAGAGGAAGCGAGCCGTGCCGCCGCTGGGGATGCCGCTGGTTTGCCACCTGTTCGCGCCGCCGGCCTGGATCACGACCTTGACATTCGGAGGAAGCTGGACCCTCTGGAGCTCCCGCAAATCGGCGGAAGCGGCTCCGTTGTCCGATTCAAGATCGGTACCGCAAAGATACCAATAAATCACCCAGCTATCGGACGCGCCGTATATATCGGAAAAGTCGGCGCTTGGCCCCACATACGAAGCGGCGGAAGCCTGTTGACCGCCCCCGGCAAAAAGCATGAGCGCCGCCGCAGCAAGAGAAGCAAGTTTTTTCGTGAGTTTTCGTTTCATAGCGAGGCCTCCTTCATTATATTATTTACGATACATCTTTTTTTCCGTTTGTCAAGAAATCATTGGAAAATCGCAATCGACGTCTGCCTTCATCTTTTTTTCATGCGGGGTTCGGTTTTTTACTTTATAATTAAATCAATATTGTGATTGGAAGGAGCATGATGCATGCGAAAAATATTATGCGCGGGGCTTCTTTCCCTGCTCTGCCTTGGAAATGTTTCAGCGGTGCAGGCGTCCGCGCTCCAAGTGGGCGATGAAGGAAATGAGGTCGCGGAAGTGCAAACGGCGCTTTCGAGACTTGGATATGACGTGACGCCGGACGGCTCTTACGG
>CAMVIO010000363.1 GCA_947167555.1 uncultured Selenomonadales bacterium | reverse complement strand
CCAATACGCTTTTCCCCGCCTCGATCTCGCCGCGCCGTCCCGACGGCTGAAAGACTATCTGCACCGTATTTGCCATGACATCATCCTCATTTCACGATAATTTTTCCTATTACAGCCCGTTTTGAGCAAAGCGAATTACGGGCTGTTATATGCAGGGACTCGCGAAGCGAGTCATCGTAGTCGCCTCGACCATCGCGATCAACTGCTTCAGCGGCGTATTCGGCGCCACCGCGCAATCCGGCGAGATCAGCGCCGCGCCGTCCTCCGCCGACTTTCGCACCGCCGCCGCCACATCCTCGGGCGTGCCTTCCAACAGCGCCTTGATTGGATGAACCGCGCCGATGATCGGCGTCCTGACGCCCGCTTCGTCAAACTTTTTCCGCGCCGCCGGAATGTCCACCGCCGACTCCACGCTGATGGCGTCCGTACCGGTTGCCGCAATATCCAACATCACTTGGTCGAGCTTGCCGCAGATGTGGACGATGACCGGGACACGCTTCGCCACCGCCGCGATCACGCGCCGCTCATAAGGCGCGGCCAGCGCGCGGTAAGTGCGCGGACTGATCATGTCCAGGGACGCCATCATATCCTCGATGACCAGCGCATCCGCCCCCGCCTCGATTACAGCCTCGGCATACTGTATCGCCGTCTCCGTCGCCGCCTCGATATACGGCACGATGCTGTCCGGCTTTTTCAGGCTCGCCTTGAGCAGCGCCGAAATCCCCACGAGATTCGCCGCCACGCTGAACGGCCCGACGATGCTGCCCATGACGACGGCCTTGTCCCCCACGTCCCGCTTCAAAATCCGAATCGCTTCGAGAACCGCCGGAATGCGCCCCTTGTTTACAAAGTCCTCCGGGATTTCCGGCTCGTCCCCGATCTTGTACGGATGCTCGGCGATGCTGGGGATATGCGTCTTGCCGCCGTCCTTGATTTTCGCTCCGTAAATCTCCGCCTCGACGGTCTGGCAATACGGCACGCGCACCGCGCCCAAACCAATCACCGTAGCGCCGCCCGCCGCCAGCTTCGCCATCGGCTCCGCCTCGTAATGCGCCTCCGGCCAATACGCGTCGGTCTTTTCCATCAATTCATAAGTCGCGTACTGGCAAACGCTGATTGCAGCCACTTGCTCCTTTTTTCCCCGAAGCACGCCCAGCGCCCGTTCTTTTTTCGTCTTTCCCATTTCACATCTTCCCTTCAAAAAAATAAAAAAGAGGCTTCAAGCAAGACGCCAATGTGTCTGCTCAAAGCCTCCGTTTTTTCGGTCAGCCTAAACTATTAAATTCCTTCGCCGTCCAGTCCCGTGAACCGGCTCCGCGTCAACCGCTCCACCTGCCGCACCGCGCCGTCCTTCAATGTGATGATGACCTGCCCGTAGGGCAAATCCTGAAACGACCGGCAGATTTTTTCCGGCAATGAACCGTCTACCACCGCGCCCGCTTTTCCGCTTCGCGCTGCAAAAAGCGCGTCGCCGCCGATACGCTCTTCCCGTTCCACGGAAACGAGCCGCGAATCCTGCGCGGTCAGCACGATCCGCCCGCTGCCGATCTCCGCCAGCCCCCGCGCAATAAAAGCCATCGCGCCGCCGGGAATCGCACCGAGCCGAAGGGAATGTTTCTGTTCCATAATCCCTTCCTCTTTCTCCGTTCGGCGTTTGATGATAAAGGCATTATATAGCGTGAATCATAGTTTGTCAATGGGATTTAGCCATCAAAAAGCACCGCGCCGTTTTGATAACGCTTCATTCGTACTGCCCATGCGGTACCCGCCCAAATCCAGCGTCACATACAAAAAGCCGAGCGCTTTCAGCTTTTCCACGATTTCCTCGCGGTGCGCCATGACTGCCGCAAACGCGTCCGGCTCCGCCTCAATGCGCGCGAGATTGTCATGGTGACGAACGCGAAGTTGGCCGTTTGCGAAGGGACGGACCAATTTTTCCGCCGCCTCCACCTGCACGAGCCTCGCCGCCGTCAGCGGCAGGCCATACGCCACACGTGAGGCGAGACAGGCCGCGCTGGGCTTGTCCGCGACGGCAAGCCCCCACGCCCGCGCCTGCGCGCGGATGTCCGCCTTTGTCCATCCACAATCCATGAACGGAGAAATGACCGTCGGCGAAAGCTCTGCAATCGCTTTCATGCCGGGGCGGAAATCCCCCCGGTCGTCGAGATTGCTCCCTTCGGCGACGTAGGCAAAGCCGTTTTCCTTCGCCCATACGACCATCTTTTGAAACCGCCCGCACTTGCAGTAGTAGCAACGCTCCTTGTCGTTTCGCACAATATCGGGATTGTCGAGGTCGTGCGCGTCGACAAGGACATGTCGGATACCCGCCGCCCGCGCCATCGCCTTCGCGTCGGCCAATTCGTCATATGACAAAAGCTCCGAGCGTGCGGTCATCGCCACAGCCTTATCCCCCAGCGCAATCGCTGCCGCTTTCGACAGCACCGAGCTGTCCACGCCGCCGGACAACGCCACGACGAGACTGCCGCAGGCTTTCAGGCGTTCCAGCAGCGCCTCGAATTTTTCTGCCATGCTTCGCCCCTCCCCCCTTTTTGTTATTATATCGTAATCCTTCCAGTTTGTTCAACGGAAATGACGTGCGCGGCTGAGCGGCCCGCCCGCGA
>CAMVIO010000362.1 GCA_947167555.1 uncultured Selenomonadales bacterium | reverse complement strand
TGAAAAATATCGGCGAGGGGCTTCCGTTTATCGCTGATCTTGCGCAGGCGCAGGCGAGCCTGTACGCGCCAACGCGGGACGGCAAGCAATTTCTTGTCTTGGCGCAGGCGCGTTCCCATACGATGGTGCAGCCGCTTCGCCTCGCGCCCGTCGGCGCGTTTGTTGCGGCGGAGACGGAGCCGCTGGTTGGGCAGACACTTGCCACCGGGCAGCCGCTGGTAGGACTTCGCGGCGGAACGGAAAGCCCCGACAGTCTTGAAATGCACACTTACGGCATTCACGATGGTCCGGACGCGATTGCCGTCGTTAGCCTTGAGGTTCCCACCGGGCAGCTTCAGGAGCGCGGAAATGCCTGCCTCGTCGACACGGCGCGCATGATCCTGCAAAATTCCCGCAGTGCGCTCGACCTGAAGGCGTACCGCGCGCTTTCGCCCCGGGACGGCGTGCTGATTGCCGACGCATACGAAAGGATTATTTACGCGAACGCCGCCGCCCAACATATTTTTCGCGTGCTCGGCGTCGGTTCGCTCCTCGGCGCACGGCTCGACGCGCCGGAGCTTTGCCGTCATATCACGCGGGAGACGGTGACGCCGGAGCGTCCGACGGAAAAGGAAATCGAGGCGGGCGGTCTCGTGCTTTTGCGGCGCGACCTTCCGATCCTCGAGGGCGGGCGGCTTTTGCGCCGCGTCGTCGTCGTGGAGGATGTGACCGCGCTCCGGCAGAAGGAAAAGGAACTTTCCGTGCAGGAAGCGACTATCCGCGAAATCCATCACCGCGTAAAAAACAATCTGCAAACCATCGCGAGCCTTTTGCGGATGCAGGCGCGCCGATCAAACGAGGCGGCGGTCAAGGACGCGCTGGCGGAGAGCGTGAACCGGATACAGGGAATCGCGGCGCTCCATCAGCTTTTGTCACGTCAAGGAACGCAGCCTGTGAACCTTCACGATCTGGCGGCGGAAATCCTCGACCTGTTGGCGGCGTCCGCGCTGCCGCCGGAGTTTCGATTGGAAAGGCGTTTCACCGGGGACGAGTTTCTTCTCCCGCCGAGCCGCTGCACGAGCCTTGCGCTGGTTGTCAATGAGCTTTTGCTGAATGCCATCGAACACGCCTTCTTGGACCGCGACCACGGGTGTATTTGTTTTGATATACGCGTCGGGGAAGACGGGACAACGCTGACGATTTCCGACGACGGCGTCGGGCTGCCGGAAGACTTCACCCCGGAGAAAGCGAAATCTCTCGGTCTTCATATCGTGCGCACGATGGTGGAGGACGATCTCGGCGGGAAAATCGAGTTCTCGGGCGGAAACGGGACGCAGGTGAAAATCGAATTGCCGCGAGAAGGATTGGGGGAATCGCTATGAAGCCGTTAAGAATCGTGATTGCCGACGACGAAGCCGTCATCCGCATGGATTTGAAGGAAATCTTGCAGGAAGCGGGGCATGAGGTGGTCGGCGAGACGGCCAACGGACGCCGCGCGGTGGCCATCGTGCGGGACACGCGCCCCGACCTTGTTATCCTGGACGTGAAAATGCCGGATATGGACGGCATTGAGGCGGCGCGCATGATTGACGCGGATCATTTGGCGCCGGTGCTGCTCCTGACCGCTTTCGACGATGCGGAGCTGATCCGGCGGGCGACGGACGCGGGGGTGCTTGCGTACCTCGTGAAACCTGTCGAGGAAAAGAACCTGTTTCCCGCGATGGAAATTGCGCTCTCCCGTTGGCAGGAAATGCAGTCGCTGGAGGAAGAGCTGGAAGCGATGCGCGATTCGCTGGAAATGCGAAAGCTCCTTGACCGGGCGAAGGGAATCCTGATGAAAGCTCACGGCATCAGCGAGGACGAAGCGTATCGCCGCTTGCAGCGCTACAGCATGGAAAAACGCCGCCCGCTGAAGGATGTGGCTGCCGCCGTGGTGCAGGCAGGCACGAAAAAAAGACGGTAATGGGGCGAAAAAAATCCCCGCTGAAGGCATACCGGACTTCGGCGGGGATTTTTTCGCACTTTCACTGCGGCAGAATGCTTGCCTTGCGGATGGAAACGTATTATTATATATTATTGTGGATAATTATCGAATAGTATCAGTAAACCTTCAGGAGGAGCAAAGATCCATGACGAAATCGAGCGCGGAGATTTTGGGATTGCCTGTTATCAGCATTACCGAAGGACGCGAGCTGGGAATCAGCAAGACGCTTGTGATTGACGCGAAACGGGGCACGGTGGCGGCTATCACGATCGAGGACGAGGATTGGTATCGCGGCGTGAAGCTGCTGCCATATACCTCTGTTATCGCCATCGGTCATGACGCCGTTACTGTCACGAGCAGCGAGAGTATCCTGACGCTGGAGGAAGCCAGTGACTTTGAGGCCATGCTTGACGCGAACGTCCGCATTATCGGCACGAAAGCGATCACCAAGACCGGCACCATCAACGGCAAGGTCAAGGAGGTCTTCATCGACGGGGAAGGCGTGGTGGAGAAAATCCTGATCGTAACGCCCGACGGCGTCGAGTCGGAGATCATGTCCGACGAGATTTCGATTTTCGGGAAACAGGTCACTGTCATTGGCGATCCGGGCGACGGCGTGGAAAGGAAGCGGGAAGCAGAACATTTCACCTACACGCATCAGCCCAAACCAAAAGC
>CAMVIO010000361.1 GCA_947167555.1 uncultured Selenomonadales bacterium | reverse complement strand
GAAAAATTCCCGCTCCGTGTACGCGGTCAAATTGCTGCTGGCCAGCGAGCCGAGCATAGGCCCGTGCACGGTGACAATTCCGCTTTTTTCCCCCAGGGCTGCATGCAGTGCGGTGATATCGCTGAACCCGATCAAAAGCTTCGGATGGCGGGCAATCTCCCTGTAATTGAGCTTGTCCAGAACGCGCGCCGAACCGTAACCGCCCCGCAAGCAAAGAATCGCCTTCACCTCGTCGTCCGCGAAAAAGCGGTTGAGATCCGCCGCCCTCACCGAATCCGTCCCCGCGAAAAAGCCGTTGGCAGCCGTGCAGGACGGCGCGAGCTTCACACGGTAGCCGCGCTTTTTCAAAAGCCGAACGCCCTCTTCCCATTCCTCACGCTCCAGCCAGGAAGCGGGCGCGACGATGCCGATGCACTCCCCAGGACGAAGCGCGCTGCCGCGGGCGCGCGTCTCGGAATGCCGCGCCGTCTGTCGGGCCGTCGCCCGCGCCTCCACGACGCCCGTTTCCGTCGTTGCCCCGCAAAAAAAAGAAAACGCCGCCACAAAAGCAGCAAGCGTTGCCATCCTTTTCATCTCGCATCTCTCCTGTCCTGTTCTCTATGACCAACCTTGATAAAAATAGCACAGGCAACGAAAAAACACAAGGTTTCTACGCAACTTCCCACCGGAAAAACCGTTGCAACTGCCTGAAAAATATGATTAGAAACAGGAAAAATTGGAAACTTGAAAACAAAATAGAACCTGTTCCCGGTATAATAGAATCAGCCAAATCCCCAAATACCAAGAGAGATGCTGACTCTGCCGGTGGGCGTATTTCTTTACGATACATGTGATATCATCATGGAGATGGTAAATCACGCGTGATTTTTGTGGACGCGATACCCGCTTCGTGGTAAGCTAAACAGAGACAGCAGCACACGATATAGCGCATGGATGCGGAAAGATGGGAGGCTTGATTATGAAAAAAACATTTTTAGCAATCTGCCTTTTCGGGGCGCTTTCGATATGCGCGTCGCCCGCGTCCGGCATGATGCTTTCGTCGGAAACGACGTCCGAAACAACCGAACATCATGGCCGTGTGATTCCTTATCCCGCCGGAATGGACACTACGTCGGAGGGAGCGTCCTCCGCGCCCAAAGAGATCAATCATTCGGCGTCGCGATACTTTGTCTGCCCGGATTTTTATGAGTTAGGTTCGTCGCCGGACAGGGTGATGCTCTTCCATTATCCTACGTACCAACAGACAAAGGAATACACCTGCGGTCCGGCGGCGGCGCTTACCGTCCTCTATTATTACGGGAACCGCGATTTTGATGAGATGAGCCTTGCGACAGAGATGAAAACGAAGGGGTATCCCATCGGCACAAATCCCGCGAACATGGTGAAGTTTTTTGAACGGCTTGGCTGGACGGTGGAAAGCAGCTTGACAAGCCCCGCTTTCGGGACGTACGAGGATTTTCAAAAATTCGTCGAGAACCGTCTGCGCCTGGGGATTCCCGTCATGGTGGAAAACGTGGAATGGGGAGGCCATTGGCGTGTCATTATCGGCTATGATACGATTGGGACGGAATCGTCCCTCGACGATACGCTGATCATGATGGATCCCTACGATGTCTCGGATCACTCGCAGGACGGCTATGTTGTAAACAACGCCCAGCGATTCTTTGCGATGTGGTTCGACCACTCCATGCTGCCGAAGGATCAACGGAAACAACCGTGGATCATCGCGTATCCGAAAAGGTAAGGAATCCAATTCTCATCAGGGATAACGGGCGCCTTGAGGAAGCACCGAATAAGTTTCTACGCGAAATAGTCCAGCGGACTGTTTGACGGAGGGATTTGTTCGGTGCTTCCTCAATGGCCGGAGCCATATATTGTTTGACAGGGATTGATTATGGAAGCTAAGAATAACGATATAAAATACAAAAGAACGGGATTTGTCCTGAACAAGAAATACATGCACTTCATGATTCCCGCGATGCTGTCCGCTGTGGGGATTTCACTGAGCAAATTTGCGGACAGCATGGTCGTTTCTCATTTGCTCAGTTCGGACGCCTTCGCCATCATCAATCTCGGGACGCCGGTCGTTTTTGCGGTCTCATTGATTTACACCATCGCGGGACTTGGCGGCTCGCTTTTGTTTGCGGAATGTTTGGGAAGGAAGGACAAGAAAAAAGCCGATCAATATTTTACGGCGTCGACCGTCCTGTCGTTGATTTTGGGGATACTGCTGTTTGCGTTGCTGACGGTTTTTCATTCCGCCCTTGGGGGGCTTTTCGGCTGCCCGGAAGAATTGATGACGCAATTTGACGCATATACACGTGTGCTGCGTTTTTTTGTTCCCGTGGGCGTCCTTCTGATGCACGTCACCTATTTCCTTCCCATCGTTGGAAAGCCGTTCCTCTCCATGGGACTTGTCGTCTCGGCCAATGTATTGAACCTGATTCTGGACGTCGTCTTTATTCGGGATTTTGGTATGGGCTGTGAAGGCGCGGCGATGGCTACGCTTGTTTCCTATATTATTGTCTTTATCGTCATGCTCTTCATCCGGCGCTTCGGCAAAATATCTTTAACACTATGCGAGCTTCAGAAAACGCAGCAGAGCGTGAAGGAGATCGTGACAAAAGGGTTGCCTTCCGGGAGCGTGCAGGC
>CAMVIO010000360.1 GCA_947167555.1 uncultured Selenomonadales bacterium | reverse complement strand
CCTTGGGCCGCCATTTTGAAGACGGCCTCGTTGCCTTCCGTGAAAAGTGCGACTACAGGATTCGCGACGACAAGGGACAACAGGAACGTGGCTGCGCCGAACACCGCCACGATGCGCAGGCTGAAACGGAAAATCCGTCGGATTTTCCCGAAATCCCGGGCGCCGTGATTGTCGCTCATCAGCGGCGCGACGCCTTCGGCATACCCAAGGTACGCGGCAGTCAAAAGCTCCTCCACATACTGCGCGATGGAGATGGCCGCTACGCCGTTTTCTCCCGCAAGCGCCATCATGATGTTGTTCAGCGCGATGATGACGACGCTGCCCGAGAGCATGGACACCATTTCCAGGACGCCGTCGATGATGAAATAGATGTTGAGAAACACAAAGGAAAGGATCGTCGGCGCGGCAAACCGCAGGAGCGATTTATATGTAATTTCCCGCGCAAGCCGAGACATTTGAATAACCTCCGAAAAGAATAGTATTCCTTTTTCTCTTTGTGGCGTTTATTCCCTAATTTTCCCACCCCATGCGCATCTCCGTTGTCCCGTTGTCTCGGCAGTTTTGCCAAGGGCGGCGGAGACACGAGGAGACGTTTCCAATACCCGTACAATTTGTATTCCATTTGGGCGTTCCGCATGACAGGCGGCGCACTAATCGACACAGGATTTGGCAGATCGAGCGCTGCACAAAGCAAGTCGCGCACGTCCAGCCGTTCCATGACAATCTGGGCGCCCGTAACAATCACTGCATACTCTTGTTCTCCCGTATGGAAAATGGCGAAACGAACCGATAGTCCGCGCATGATGTCGAAGGGCTGCCGAATCTCCGACTCCGCCGCTTTCCAAATGGCAGCGTTTATCGCAGCGTCATCCTCCGTCCGCAGGAACTGGCAATGCACGCCATCCATGTGTTCCCGTCTTTGGAACACAATGGCCAGCACCCGATCCCCCATATCGCAGTATGCAGTCCGGAGCCCAGCAGCCCGCGCATCCAGTGCATGGAGAGCACGGTTGAACCGCATTGGTGAAAGCACACCTTCCAATTTGTAAACAGCTTGCGTCAAAAATCCGGGGGAAAGAAAGTTGCTGCCGCTGAAAAACCACGATTCACGCGGTGTCAGTACACGAACATATTCTATCCTATGCGCCGAATAGCCCGTAAGGGGCTGGGCACCGTAAACTTCAGCCAGCCGTTTTTGTTCGCTTTCCGATAGAAGGTCAAAACGCACTTTAATCTCTTTCATAGATATTTCCTCATTGCCGTTTGTTGTCATTCCAAAACCTTATTATTTATACACGGTCGCGGGGAATCATATCCTCCGCCGAGAGCGTCCCCGCTTCCGCGCGTTTGGCAAATTCCGCCGTGGCCGTGAAAAGCACGTCGCTGGAACTGTTGAGCGCCGTCTCGCAGGAGTCCTGCAAAACGCCGATGATGAAGCCGACGCCGACCACCTGCATGGCAATGTCGTTGGAGATGCCAAAGGACGCGCAAGCCACCGGGATCAGGAGAAGCGAGCCGCCCGCCACGCCCGATGCGCCGCAAGCGCCAACAGTGGAAATTATTGACAACAGGAGCGCCGTCGGCAAATCAATCTCAATGCCGAGGGTATGCGCCGCCGACAAGGAAAGCACCGTAATCGTGATAGCCGCTCCCGCCATATTGATGGTGGAGCCCAAGGGAATGGAGATGGCGTAAAGATCGGGATTCAGTCCGAGACGCTCGCAGAGGCGCATATTGACGGGAATATTCGCGGCGGAGCTGCGCGTAAAAAATGCGTAGAAACCGCTTTCCCGGAGCGTCGCGAAAACCAGCGGGTAGGGATTTTTCCGCGTCATCAGGAAAACGACCAGCGGATTCAGGACCAGCGCCACGAGAGCGAACGCGCCGAGAAGCACAGCCAAAAGCTTCCCGTAGCCGAGCAGCGTGCCAAGGCCGCTTTCTCCGATGGTCCCGGCGACCAGCCCCATAATGCCGAAGGGCGCAAGGCGGATAATCCACTGCACCATCTTCGTGACGGCCTCGGCCATATCGCTGATAAACGACTTCGTGGCTTCCGAAGCGTTTCGGAACGCGATGCCGAAGAGAACCGACCACGCGAGGATGCTGATATAATTCGCGTGAATAAGGGCATTCACCGGATTGTCCACCACAGAGAGCAGCAGATTTTTCAGCACGTCGCCGATGCCGCCCGGCGGCGCAAGGTTCGCGTCGGCGACGGAAAGTTTCAGTTCCGTCGGGAACAGGAACGAAACGGCAACGGCGGCGAGCGCGGCGCAAAACGTCCCGATGATATAAAGCGCAAGGACGGGGCGGATGGAGCTATCCGAAGCCTCACGCTTCTTTGCCAACGCGTCCCGCACGAGCACGGACACGAGGATGGGCGCGATTGCCTTCAACGCGCCGACAAAAAGTTGCCCCAAAAGCCCCACCACGGGAATCGACGCGGGCGCGAAAACCGCCAGCAAGATACCAACAACAAGGCCGCCGGCAATCAGGAACACCAACGGTGCATTGACATACCAACGGAAAAACGAATGAACCACAAGAAACCCTCCCTTTGAAAAAACATAAACATAAAAAACAACGCCCCTGCGGAAAATTGGTTAAAATTTCTCCGTCCAGCAGAATTGCAATTTGCCGCCCGACGTTTTCCA
>CAMVIO010000359.1 GCA_947167555.1 uncultured Selenomonadales bacterium | reverse complement strand
GTTTCCAGCTCGGCCTGTTTCTCTTTCAGCTTTGTCGTGGCTTCATCCTGAAGCGCCTTGATTTGCCCCGCTTCACGCTCGATGCGGTCTGCGTTGTAATAGCCGATGACGGATTGCTTCTCCGAGCAGCCCGCGATCCACATAGGCGCCGCGAGGAGCAACGCCGTGCAGACGCCGCGCGTCAGCTTGCTTAACTTCATCAATTTGATTCCTCATTTCGTCGTGTTCATTGTTTGATGGATTGTTTGTCCGTTTTCTTATCCTTTTCGATTTCCTGCGCCAATTCTTCCGTCAGGTCGATGGCCGTACCGCTGATGACGCGAAGCCCCGCCACGGGATCGGTGCCGATGCCGGCAATCGGGAGTCCTGCTGTCATGGGCGACGCATAGACGATGGAAAGATGATGGAGCACGGCGAGTTTAGCCGCTTTTCCGGCCAATTCCAGCGTCAGGCCGTCTTCCAGCGCAGCGATTTCCTGCTCCTTCGCTCGTAAGGCAGTGCGCAGTTCCGTCAAGCGCATCCGAAGCTCCACGGAGTCCAGCATGTTTTTCTGGAGCGCGTCGAGGTTGCGTGCCTGCGCTTCGCTGCGTTTCCGCATTTCCTCAGCGCGCAAGCGTTCGTCCGTCTCCTGCTCCAGCGCCGCCAGGGAGATGCCGTGTTCCGCCGCCAAGGCTTCCTTGTATGCGCGGATTTCCGCCTCGTATTTTTGGTACAGCTCGAATTGATGATGGCCCCGCTCTCTTTGGAGATTTTCCAGATGGCGTTTCAGGTCGGCCACAGTCTCGTCGGACAGGCGCATGATATCGGCGTTGTCAATCTTTAGCTGCGTATTGAAGATTTCGTTGAAATACGCGGCGTTGATCTCGTTCCGTGCCGCCTCGTAAAGTGCGCGGGTTTCCTCGCGCTTCGCCTTCTCCGCCTCGGCGAGCTTTTCCATGAACTCGCTGTATTCCTTGATCAATACCTGCTTTTTCTTCTGTTCGACGGCGTCGTCAAAAGGTTTTTTGATGGCGTCGGGCGCTGTCATCTTGAGAAGTTGGCGTTCTCCGCGCGCGAGCGACTCCGAAAGCTGCGCGTGCTCGCCGCGCAAACGCAGCAGCGTGCCATACTCGGGATGCTTCCGCAAGACTTCGCCAAGCCGGACGACGCCGGACTCCACCGCAGGCGTTTCCACGGCTGACGGGGAATCGACTTTGTCCCCCGGATGCAGCCAGAGCCAGACGCCGACTATGGCGCCAAGCAAGGCGAGCGACAAAAGACCGACGAAAATCGGCTTGCGGGCATTGCCCGCGGACTGTTTCTCATCGGCAACGCCCATGTCCGCTGCTCCTTTCATTGTTTCCCTAGAAAAGTACCGAGCCGCTGACGCGTGCTCGGTACGAAAAATTACTATTGGTTTTGGGAATAATTATTTCGCCATCTTGCGGATGACGTCCTGGGTGATGTCCGTGCCGCCGTAAACGACAGCGCTCTTGTCGATGACGACCTGCAGACCCTTGGACTCGGCGACGGCCTTGACCTCGGCCTCGACCTTCTTCTGAATCGGCTCAATCAGGGACTGCTGCTTCTGTGCGAGCTTTTCCTGCGTCTGCTGGTACAGGTTGCCCTTTTCTTCATCGCTCATGCCAGCAGACTTCGACTCGAATTCCTGTTTCGCTTCCTCGACGGCGAGCTGCATCTTTGTGTTCGCGTCCTGCAGGTCGGTGGACTGTCCCATGACCTGACGGAAATCGACGACGCCGACGCTGGAGGAAGCCGCCGAAGCGGTGCCGCCGGTCAGGCCGCCCATCTGTGTGAGCGCCAACGCGACTACGCTGCCGACGAATACCACGGCGATAGCGACGCTGAAAATCTTGATGTGTTTCTGCTCCAATTTAATCATTGTTCTTGTCTCCTTTTTTGTTCCTCCCGCTAAGACGCGGAATTTTTATGTCCTCGACATTATAGCAAACTCTTTCTGTAGATTCAATGGAAATTCTAATTTTAATCCATTATTTCCATTGCTTCGTGCGCCTCTGTATTTCAAGTGTATTTTTTCTTTCATTATAATACGGACATGAAAATAGGGCGGCGTTTTCGAATGCCGTCTGTTTTTGTTTCGCGCAAAAAGTTTTTGTTGCTGCGCGCAATATGTTATACTACCTTCAGTTAAGTTTTTTCATCCTTATTGAGATAAAAACGTGTTTGCAGAAAAATGAATCACGGAGGTGATGGAGTTTGTTATCTGTCGAATTTTGGACTTGGACGGTTTTTTGTGATTTAGTCCTGCGGCCCTGCGCGTTTGTCATAGTCGGCGTGCTTATCGGGTGGGCGGTGCATTATCGCCTTCGTAAGATGATCGAGATCGGACGGGTTGCAGAGGATACGTTTTTCGGCGTACTGCTTCGTTCGATCGGCAAGCTGCCGATCGTCTGGGGCCTTTTGATGGGGTTGAACTGGGCTACCCGTGTAGTATCGCTTCCACCCTTCGCGCAGGGCAGGCTGGTGAACCTGCTTTTTGCAGTGCTGATCTGGACGATTATGACGTTCCTGCAGCGGGCGGTCGGCCAATTCCTCAGCCTCCGCATGGTGGAGGAGGGCAGCCCTGCCTCGACCTCATTGCTCATGAATCTCGTCAGCGCGGCCATTTACCTCACCGGCATCATTCTCGTACT
>CAMVIO010000358.1 GCA_947167555.1 uncultured Selenomonadales bacterium | reverse complement strand
CTTGTTCATGATGGAGTAGCACGCATAATCCATCACTGCGTTTGCATAGTCGGGGCCACAACTGCTGACCAAAAGCGGATAGACTCCATTTCGTTGCGCACATGCCAATGAGAAAGCATACACTCCAATGCGTTTAAGAACTGGCGCTAGTTTTCCATTGGCAGCTTCATTGAACGCTGTGGGGTAGATAACTGCATAATTATCGTTTGGATTCATCGTTTGCCCTGAAGGATCGTTGAGCCACCCGATTGTAGTCCTGGAATCATTATTGTACTGCTTCTCCTTGCTATATCGTTTTTCACGAATCAAATACACTCGCCCAGTGGAGCGGACGACAATAGCTTCTTTTGGTACAGGGACTACTATATTCCGATGTTTGCTCATTCTAGCCACTCCAATTTATTGTGTTATTTTTTAGGTTCCGTGGTACCTTATTTATACACAATATATTGGAGTTCGCAACAGCACAATCCACGTATTTTCAATCTCTCTTCCATTAGCTATATCTCTTCGCTTTTTCTTTAGGTACCGTCGGGTGGAATTTTACGTTTATACCTCTGACTTGCGAGTCAAAGCCGGTTTTGGACCAGGCTTCTTTCTCTCGCTACCATCCTTGTTATATGCACCAAGCTTTGTTCCTGGCTTCGGCCCCGGCTTCTTCCGTGGAGTAGCATCTTTGTTAAGCTCACCGTGGCGATATCCTTTCTGAGGCCCCGGCTTTTTTCTTTCGGAATTATTGTTTGGAACATTTTTAAATTTTTTTTTCGGGCCAGGCTTTCTGTGTCTCGGAACGACGGTTCTTCCATTCAACCGATTGTTTTCGTCACAAACAACGCCGTCCAGCAAGTCAGAGTTTGCCCCAAGATTTTCCAAGAGTTGAAGCTGTCGTCGGTTCTCCGTATGAACATACGCATATGTTCCGTTTATGTTTGTCATCTCAAGAAGATTCATTTCGTTTATGAGATCGTTTGTGGCGTGACCGCTCTTTCTGGAAGCATCTTCAATCTCGTATCTAATCACGGAGGCTATGAACCCCAAAGCGAATCTCGAATGCACTCCTTGCGTGAAATGCACTCGCACCTTCCCATATCCAAGTTGGCTCTTGATAAACATATACTGCGTCTCGGATACGTTTCTGGATGCGTATAACGCATTCACCTGCGCGGGGGTCATCTCTTTGCTCGATACAATGCTATACAAACCTTTTTCGTTCATGACCTTCTGCAATTCTGCTTTTGCTAGGTGGGCCGTTTTGTTGACCTCGTCCAAGCATATCAATTTCTTGTACTTTTCATCTACGACTGCTTTTTTGCCATGTTTCATGTTCTCTATGGCAAGATTCATGGATTTGTAGAGGTTCTTCAAAAGCTTGCCAATCCGCTCGCCCGCGTTCAGGAAGTCATAAAACAGTGTGATGTAATCATCTTTTTCGTACTCTTCAAACAGCCTACATTTAGCCTGTATTCCAAACAGGGTGGTTCCTTCCACAAGCCATTCCACATTCATCTTGATTTTCTTTCCATACTCTGCAACAGTCCGCTCGAATCCGGCAGGATGTCCTTTTACCATAATTACATAAGCAATGCCTTTGCTATCCAAGAATCTGATTGCCTTTGCGTTGCAATATCCCCTGTCCAGTATCACTCCTTCCACTGCTATCCCGCATTCGGAAAGAAAATCAATAATTGCCTGCATTTCTTTCGCATCAACAAGGCCGCCGCGATATACGTCAAACGTAACCGGCTTTCCCCCCGGTGTTACGGCATATGTGAAGCTTACGATTTCCACGTTTCTTTTTGACTTTGCGTGTCCTTTCTCCGCAAGCTCGACCCCCTCGCTTTCGCAATCATCGTTTGACCCGTCTATGCAAAGCCACACGCCGTCAACGCCGTCTTTCTTGCACTGCATAGCCCACTTTTTCTTGAACGCAAGAATCTGGTCCTTTGTCAACCCTCTCTCAAACAAATCGGAGTATGAGGAATCACTGTACGCTTTTCCGCTGTACAGTATCTGGTTGCTCATCCTTGCCTCAAATTGCGAGGATACGTCCGAGTGGTAGAGTATGGAATACAGCGCATAATCGAGCATCTTTTTCCCTGCTGAATTTCCAAAAGCTTCACACACCACATCACCAATGCCACAGCTCATATTTGCCGCCTGTCCAAGAACATTCATTCCCATCTTTTTGATGATGGGCAGAGGTGTTTCGTTAAAGCTTTTTTCCCATTTCGCAGGGAAGATGGTTTTGTATTTGTTAGTCGGATACATAGTTGTTGTATCATCCTCGCATACGTATCCGATGGTGATTCGTTTAGGTCTAGTATATCCAACCTTGTTATCATACGGTGCGGAGAGCACATACAGGACACGGTTGTTATCGCCTCTGTTTATTGTAATGCCCGTAATATCAGGGATTGGAACCCGCCTGTCTCGATATACCGCCATAATCAATTAAATCCTTTCGTCCTTGAAGCTTAGTACCAAATGTACTTACCTTCATTGTGCTGCATTTAATTAATTATGTCAAGCGCAACATAAAAGTTTTGTGGGTTTTTCAGACTCATTATCTGGAAATTATCCCATGGTTAGTACCGTTTTTGTGGAAATTTATGTATAAAAGATGGGGGACATTCATCCAAATCACATCAGGCCGTGGCTGCATTCCCAAGAAAAGTACG
>CAMVIO010000357.1 GCA_947167555.1 uncultured Selenomonadales bacterium | reverse complement strand
ATTTCATATGGCGCGCCCGGCGTGACTCGAACACGCGACCCACGGCTTAGAAGGCTTAAAGCTTGAATTTTAGCCTTCCATAAGTCACGTTAATTCTTGATTTTAAAGGGTTGAATCAATTTTTCTGTCGCGTGCTTTCCAAGAATTCCGCCCGTTTTTTCTGCTAATGCCCCACTAATTGCCCCACAAAAATTTATTCTTCAAGCTCAATAATGTTCAACATCTCACGCGGCGTAACTATAAATGTTCGTTGTGGAAAATGCTTTAAATTCCCCGTAACCAAATAGGCGTCGTGCTCTTTGCGAGATTCCATTACAATTTCGTAAAACACTGCGTCTGTGGGATCGGGAAAGAATTCCTCTGTTTTAACCGCATCGATATGAATTGCACGGGATATTATTCCGGCTATTATGACCTCAACGGTTTGCTCGTCGAATTTGAATTTTTTTCTTCGTAACACGTCGTTATATTCCTCAAGAATTTCAGCGTTCACAAGCGGAATAATTTTTCCTTCGAGTGCGTGAGTGACAACTGCTCCCGGCACTGATTCTTTGCGTATAAGCGCGGACACAAGTACATTTGTATCAAGCACGGCGTAATAGTTCATTTTGCGGCGCGAGCCTCCCTTTCTCGTCGCGAGGCAATAATCTCTGCGTTAATATCATCCAACGTCAAATTGCAAACACCATTGATTGCAGAAGCGTCGCTCAATTCTTGCATGGCGCGAACAGCACGCTCCGCTTTGTAATTGCGTTTGGGCAAAGTCATGTTGAAAGGAATTCCGTTTGCCAATACAGATCTCTTCAAGAAAATTTTTATCGCTGTCGAAAAATCCAGCCCTAACTTTTCAAATACGTCCGTTGCCGCTCGTTGCAGTTCTTCATCCATTTTAATTTCCACCGACACGTTTGCCATGCTATCACTTCCCGTAAAATTTATTCACAGTCAAATTTTAATGGGCTTTTCCGATTCGGTCAAGACGTTTTGGCAGGTAAAGAAAATACAGTTGTCGAATCTGTCAGCCATTCATTATAAGGACGTGTGAAAAGTGCAGAAAATAATTATTCATAACTTCGGACCGATAAAAGAATGCGAAATGGATTTGGCTCAATTCATAGTTTTGACGGGCGCACAAGCCGCAGGTAAGAGCACAATAGCTAAAGCCATTTATTATTTTTCCTTGGTAAAAGAACTTTGTTTTGATTTTATTACCGGGAGCAAAGTTAAGGATGCCGGCAAGTCGAAAAGTGATATTCTCGGTGAGTTTTTACTTCATACATTTTACGAGCTCTTCAGCGATACGCTTTCCAAATCCGTTGGTTGCTCATTGGAGTATGTTTACACCGAAAATACGAAGATTCAACTCTATACTGAAGAAAATGATTCTACCGGCTTTAATCTTACCATTAACTTTAGTGACAATATAATTGAATTGGCAAAACATTATGATGAACGAGATTTATCCTTTTGGACTGTCGATAAGAACAGTCAACAGTTGAATCGAGAACTGGAAAATATTTTCGACGTGCATTACAAACCGCTGTATATTCCTGCCGGCAGGAGCGTCGTTACACTTATGACAGATTTTTTAGGAGAACTTCTTTTGTCGAGTGGCGGCATTAGGCCTCGCAGTGCCATGCAAAATCTTGATTATGCTACTCAAAGATACATTAGAACTGTTTTGCTGTTGAGAAAATTTTTTGCAGAAGGGACGTCCAACCGACTTTATAAAGTTCGTCGAGCATGGGGAGGTTCCAAGATGTCGTTGATGAAAAAATTCCTGTTGCTGTCCGAAAAGATTATCAAAGGCGAATATTTCTACCGAGAGGGCGCGGAATTTCTTCGTGTGAAAAAATTTGACGGTGAGACCGCTGATGTTTGGATAAACTTTGCTTCGTCGGGGCAACAGGAAATTTTATGGGTATGCAACATAATGTTTTATCACCTCTTTCACGGCGACCGCGTGTTTATTATTCTGGAGGAGCCGGAAGCTCATCTTTACCCCGATTCCCAGAAATATATCAGCGAACTGATTGGAATGTTCGTTCACGCGGGAAATCGGGCGATTATAACGACGCACAGCCCCTACATATTGGGCGAGTTCAATAATTTGCTTTACGCCAACGAGATACAAGGCGTTGATGAGCAACGGAACGCTATCGTGGACGAAGAAAAAATTTTACCCTACGATAACTCGCGGGCATTTTACGTCGCGGACGGTTTTGTTAAAGACGCAATGGAAGATCATTTGATTATCAATTCACTTATTGATGGTGCCTCCGACGAAATTAACACAGAAAATGATAGGCTTATCGAGCTGAAATGGTCGACGGAGGAGCAGAATGAAAATTAACCTTTCCGATTATGAAAATCTTTGCAAAGACAAGCGTCAGCCAATTATTGTATCGCCAGACCGCAGAAGCGATTGTCAACATCGGGCACAGAACGTTGTAAAGCAAAATAATCTTCGCTCTGTCGTTCGTCAGTATAAAAAAGAAGTGCCCGTGGAACCAAGCACTTCCGATTTTAAAAATTATTTGAAGAGTTCGCGCAGAGCGTCCACCGCTTGCCTTTGCATGTCTGGCAGGACGTGACTGTAAGTGTCCATTGTAACTTTAATTGAACTGTGACCAAGACGCTCTTGAACGATTTTGGGATTGACGCCCTGTTGAAGAAGTAGCGTTGCGTGAGTGTGTC
>CAMVIO010000356.1 GCA_947167555.1 uncultured Selenomonadales bacterium | reverse complement strand
ATGTGACGGGCGTTTCCGGTTTCATGAAGCCGGGCGATTATGTGGATGTAATGTTCATCACCGAGAAAATGGACAATACGAGAATCTCCGGCGAAGTCATCCTGCAGAACGTGCTGCTGCTGGGCGTCAACAGCACGGCGGAACGAACGGAAGAAAAGCAAGAAAAAAAGAATGGTGAATTGCAAAGCAAATCAGATGCTGCGTTTGGCGGCAAGCCGATGACGGCTACGTTGGCTGTGCGTCCCGAAGAAGAGCTTCGGCTTGCTGTAGCGGCGCAGGCCGGACAGCTTTATCTCGCGCTTCGGCCCTATAAACCCACCAATAAGTTCATGTTGGATACGGAATACAGCTTCTTCAAGGGAAGGGCAACAACGACACCGACCGCGCCCCCAGCGCCGTCGATGCCACAGGCATCGCGTCCCGCTCCGTCGGTAGATTCGTCGGATCCGGGCAGCCAGATGGAGATTATTCGCGGTACAAATGCGAGCAGGGGGAAATAAGGCATGAATCGTTTGAAATACGGCGTTGCGGCGCTTGGTTTTATGGGGACGGCTTTTTTTGCTCCGGCAGCGCAGGCGGCGGAATATATTGATATTGATTTGAACGGCAGCTTTCTCTTTGAGGGGGCGATGCCGATTACCAATATCGCTATCGCGAATCCTGCTGTGGCGGATATTGTGCGACCTACGGGCTTTGATTCGCAGGTGTTGATTGTGGGCGTCGGCTCCGGCTCCACAACACTGTTCGTCTGGTACGAGGACGGAACGGTTGAGGACTATACCGTTACTGTAGGTATTGACGATATGGGAAAGGCTCGGGCCATCCAGCAAATGATTGGTTTGCCGAGAGTGCGGGTGCAAGTGGTGTCCATTGGGGACGGCTCCGCGCGACGTGTACTCCTGCGCGGTTCGGTCCGAAACCAGGCCGAGCATGATATGGCGTTGAAGGTGGCGAGCCTATACACGGGCGACACCCAGAAAGAGGACGCGAAGCAGAGTGGTTCTTCCTCTTCGGCAACAAATAATATTACAAGTGACAGTGAATTTGAGTACAATTTTGATTATCGATCCAGCAGGATGTATCCGAACGTGGTGGATTTGCTGGTTATCGAAAATCCGTCCCAGATTCGGCTGGAAGCGCAGCTCATCGAGATTAGCAGTGACGATGCGGAGAATTATGGCTTTAAATACGGAAGCGTGAATACGGAGGGCAGCATCAGATCCTCTTACGAATCCACCCGTAGCAACGATGCAAATACTTGGGTTAATACTTGGGTGTCAAGTGCTCTTTCCACAACTAACGTTTCACTGAACTATTTAATCCAAAAGGGGAAAGCGAAGGTGCTTTCCCGTCCAAGCGTTTCTACGATGAGCGGCGCCAAGGCGAAGATCTTCATTGGCGGTCAGTTGCCGGTGCCAGTGACCGACGGCAATGGCAGCGAGTCCATCCAGTGGAAGGACTATGGTATTCGGCTGAACATTCGTCCCACGATGGAAGAGGATGGCAGCATCACGGCAGAAGTCCATGCGGGTGTCAGCCGTTTGGACTATACGAATATTGTTACGACAAGCGCTACTTCAGTTCCGGGAGTTACGGCACGTGAAGCTCATTCCATTGTGCATTTGAGTAATGGTTCCACCATGGTCGTGGGCGGTCTCCTGAATTCGGAGGATGTCAAGACCGTTTCCAAAGTGCCGCTTCTATCGGCCATTCCGATTATCGGCGAATTCTTCAAGCATACGGAATCTTCAACCGAACGACGTGAACTAATTATCTTGATTACGCCGGTTATCGTGAATGAAAATACGCCTGCTCGTATGTCGGAGAAGATGCAGGATTATTACGACACAGGTCGTGAAGAAGCCAAATCACGGAAGGACGTCGACCTTAACGAGGATCGAAAAGCCGAAGAGGAGGAACGTGTCCGCAAAGAGCGAGAGGCTATCGATGCTGAATGGCGCGCCCGTGAAAATAACGTACCGCGTGTGCGCCCAGCTAACGCTTGGAATCGGGTGTATTTCCCGGAGGATGACGGGGCAGCTGCAGAAGCGGCTAACGCGGCACAAGCTGAATCGGCGCTGGAAGATTCAGATGTACAGCTAGGCTCTGACCGGAGCGAGAAGCGTAGTGTCGGGAATGCCAAAGCGACTGAAAAAACGCCGGCGGAGCTTGAGGAAGAGGAACGCGCTCGAAAGGCGCGGGAGGCGGATGTGGCCGAGTGGCGCGCCGACGAAAATCCGAAGTCCCGTGTGCGTCCTGGCAACGCATGGGAGAGGATTGAGTTCCCGCCTGATGATGCAGCGACGTCCGAAGAAGCGGGGAAAGAAAATTCGGAAACGCAAAAGAGCAAGGAGTAATCTGCTGCGAAGGACTAGTCTGGAAAGGAGGCCGCGCGCATGGAAGAACGCATGGATGAGCAAGGGCGTCGTGGCAGTGTCATTACGGTATTCAGCACAGCGTCGGCTGTAGGCAAGACGTTGGTCGCTATCAATATGGCCGCCGAGTTGGCACGGCTGGGATTTCGTGTTTGCCTTGTAGACGTCGATCTACAGTTCGGCGACGTCTGCAATTACCTTCATCTCGTGCCTGAGCGAACTATTGCGGACGCACAGAGAGCGGCTGAAACGAACGCGGATACTTTTGATGTGATGCAGTTCCTTGACGTTTATCAATGCGACGCCATCTCTTTTTCGGTGATG
>CAMVIO010000355.1 GCA_947167555.1 uncultured Selenomonadales bacterium | reverse complement strand
TTTTTTGACGGCTCATTTTGACGGCTTAAACTGCGAAAAAAGAAAGATTCGGCTATGCGACAACCCCAATCGCATAGCCGAATCTTTCTTTTTCCTTTTGACGGCTTTTCTGACGGCTCATTTTCACGCCGCCGCCAACTTTGCCATATATTCCCGCTTTAGCGCCATTGTCGGATGCACATAACGATTCAATGTGATATTGACGCTGGCGTGTCCCAAAATCTCGCTCAAACACTTTGCATCGAAGCCCGCTTCTACGCATTTTGTCGCGAACGTGTGCCGGAGGGCATGAAAATTCGCGTCCGCAACACCGCAAGCGGCAAGCACCGCCTTGAAACGGTTCTGCATTGTCCTCGGTTCGATGGATTTCTCCGCTTTGCCCGTAAGCAGGAACGCGCCCGCTTGATATGCGTCGCCAAGATATTTGCAGAGCCAATCAGGCAAAGGAATTTCGCGCACCGCGCACTCGCTCTTTGGGGACGTGGTGACGATTTCCGTTTTCGTGCCATTCCCGACGCGAACACGTTGCATCGTCTTGGATATGCACACTTTTTGCTCATGCAGAGAAATATCATCCCAACGCAGCGCGCAAAGCTCCCCAATGCGTATGCCCGTGAAAAGGCAAAGTAGGATGCCCAGATTATCAGGCGTCATATGCTCAATCAAATAAGTGCTAAGGCGTTTCTGCTCCTGTGGGCTGAATACGCGCATTGTCTTTTGCTTCTGCTTGATCGTTAAGCAGTCTCCGGAATAACCCACCGCATAATCACGGTTCAGCGCGTACTTGCGAAGATGCTTGATAACGCGAAATATCTCCGCGACCGTTTTCGGGGAAAGCCCCTGCCGCTCCGTGCCGCCGTTCGATAAAAGACCGAAACAGAAAGCGGACACATCGGCGCTTTTAATGTCGTCCATGTTGTGATTACCGAACTTCGGCAACAGATACAAACGCAGATAGTCCCGATATTTTGCGACCGTTGAAGCCTTCAAATAAGATTCGGAGTCCTTGATCCATGATTCACTGAGGACGCGGAATGTCGCCTTGTTTTGATTGCCCTCCTTAGTATAGATTTTCCATTCATACTGTGCAACAACCAATTTTTCCTTGACTTCGCGGTAAGTCTTGCCAAAAACATAGCCAAATTGAGTGCGCCCGTTTATACGCCCCTTGACAAATCGTCCTTCCCAACGCCGATCCTTTCGATGATAGATATTATCCCCTCTTCTCGCCACAAAGCATCTCCTCCCGACAATGCAGACTCCCTAAATAGTCATTGACACAGAATATTGTGTAAAGTATAATAATTGTGAAATGGGAAGGTGTGTTTTCGCGTAGTAGCTTACTACATGAAAATTCACTCTTTGCTTCCTCTATCCTATCGGGAACCGCTGAACGCAGTTCTATGGAGTTACTTGCTGTTGCAGTATCGATTTACAACAATTCGAGAATTTTTTGCAAAAAAATATCCCTATGCGTCATTTTAATAACGCATAGGGATATTTTTGCTTCCAAAGAAATTTTTCAACTCAAATAAAAAAGGCGGGAATCCCGCCTGCTCTCATCACGTCCAAGACGCATCACTTGTCCCCAGGACGCGTTATGAACATTGCGTCCCCGAAGGAAAAGAAACGATATTTTTCCCTCACGGCCTCCCGATACGCCGCCAACGTAAACTCCCTGCCCGCGAAAGCGCTGATCAGCATGATCAGCGTCGATTTCGGCAGATGGAAATTCGTGATGACGGCATCGACAATTTTGAACTCATAGCCGGGGTAGATAAAAATGCTTGTCTCCCCCGATTTCCCGTAAATCTCGTTCTTGGCGACCGCCGCCGATTCCAAAGTCCGTATAGACGTCGTCCCGACGGCGACGACGCGTTTTCCCGCCGCTTTTGTTTCACGGATCAGATTCGCCGTATCCTCGCTGATGGAATAATATTCGCTGTGCATGACATGATCCTCAATACGCTCCGCCTTTACGGGACGAAAGGTACCAAGGCCGACGTGCAATGTCAAGAAACCGAGATTGATGTCCGAGTTCCTTAATCTTTCCATCTGTTCCGGCGTGAAATGCAATCCCGCCGTAGGCGCAGCCGCCGAACCTGGATCACGGCTGTAAACCGTCTGGTATCGCTCGCGGTTTTCCAGCTTTTCATGGATATACGGCGGAAGCGGCGTTTCCCCGAGGCGGTCGAGAATTTCCTCAAAAATCCCCTGATAATGGAATTTCACCAAGCGTCCGCCAAAATCGGTGTGTCCCGTCACCTCGCAGGAAAGCTCGTCGCCAAAGCGGACCATCGTGCCGCGCAAAACCTTTTTCCCCGGCTTCACCAATGTCTCCCAAACGTCGCCTTCCACGCGGCGCAACAGCAGCACTTCCACCCGCGCGCCCGTCGGCTCTTTTCGTCCAATCAACCGCGCCGGAATCACCCGCGTGTCGTTAAAAATTAACGTATCTCCCGGAGACAGGAATTCCTGCAATTCAGAAAAACGCCGATGCTCAACTTTTTTCTCCACAGGATCGAGCACCATCAGACGTGAAGCGTTGCGAGGCTCCACCGGTGTCTGGGCAATCAGTTCCTCCGGTAAATCATAGTCAAAATCCGATAACAGCATTCCTCTTCTATACCCTTTCAAAACAAGAAGGAATATTCCACGTCCTTATAATAATGGCTCAAAATTTCCCTATAATTCTTTTT
>CAMVIO010000354.1 GCA_947167555.1 uncultured Selenomonadales bacterium | reverse complement strand
GGGCGCATGGCTTCGATGGCTGCGCGGCTCAAGCCGTTTTGTCTGGCAATCGTCCTCCAGTTGTTCTTGACAATGTTTGCCATGTCGGAGGCGGTGTCCTTAGCGAGTTTGGTTTTAAGTCGATACAGAGGCGCAGTTTCCAAGGCAGTATCGATAGACATCCACGCATCGTCAAAGGAAATGGCGAGTGCCAGGGAATCGCCGTAGGGTGTTGGGTTCACATCATAGAGCGGGGAAAGGCGCCAGCCTTTCTCGTCGTGCAAAAACCCATGATTCCGGAGATGATCGTCAGTGTTGGAAATCAGGATGTTGAAAACTACGCGTTTCCATAGTTCTTCGAGATCAGCCGCAAGGGAGGAGCTGTTTTCCATCAATGTGTTGACGAGATCGAGATAGCTGGCGTCATCTCCGTCCGATTTCCGGAGAAATGTCATCGCCGAGGCAAAGGGAATGCGTTTCTCACCGATACGGTCGAAGCGTTCAATCAAGAGCGTCGAGCCAAGATCAGAGAATTTCTGAAGTTTTGTTTTTGGGACAGTCAGCCCGCACTGCACAGCGAGGTCAAGGGCTGTCTTTTCCCATGCCTCGACGTCCGTATCGTCATGACGGGAGGGGAATTTTGCCAGCCAGAGCGTGCCGTCCGTATCGCGCACAGCAGCCTTGGGACGCGCGCCGCCGAGGGAAGAGCCGGAAGCCAGAAGCTGCTTTACCCATTTTTCTTCAAGATGACTTTCATCGTTTTCAAAGGCTCGTGAAGCCGCTTCCAAATGCCTTAGCGTTGCAATCGGGGGAATGGCCATTTCGTCACCGGAGGAAAGAAAAGGTTCGCCAATGCCAAGAGACAAGCGGATTGCGCCCATACGCGCTTCATCACAAACACCGAGAAGATAATCACTGTCCAACAATTTTCCCGGCTTTCGTCCCTCTTTTCTGGCAATGATTCCCTCTTTTCGCTGCATAAGCGTTTTTCCCCAGCGATCCGGAGACGCGTCCTGAAAGACGCCGTAAAGTTTTTGGTTGTCCGGATATTGACGTCCGCGAAAAAGCGGAAGTTCAGGATCGATTGCAAACCTTTCCGTCCGGGACAACCAAGTTTCATCGTATTCGAAAGAAAAACTTTCTTTTCCTTTTGCATGGTCGGTAAACAGCTGCCCGACCAAAGCGACGGGTGCTGATCCTTGATCCATGAAAACAAATACGGTTTTATTTTCCATGATGGTCATCCTGCTTTCGTTTGGGCGCACGTTTTCGTACCGGCAGCTGGAGCTCGCGCATGGTCTGATCCATCCTTTCGTCTTTGGCCACAAGCAACAAGTCCTTGTCCAGTCCGCCTATAGCGTGCAAAACCATAGCATAGGCTCCGATAGATACAGAATGCATCCCCTTTTCGATGGCATAAAGTGTGGAACGGCTGACTCCGGCGCGCTCCGCTATGAGTTCAGCGGACAGATTCCGCCGCAGTCTTGCCAGCTTAATTTGTTTTCCGAGCTCTGTCAAATTGCGTTGGACATGGGAAATAATTGGAAACATGGCGTTCCCTCCCGTGAGATAATTTACATTATTTTATACGTTATAGCAGTTTATGTCAAACATAATAGACATTATAAAATCCGTAGAGCTTAAAACTGCCCTACGGATTTTCACTATACGCTTTCTTACAGATCCTGCGTCTTGATGCCTGAGTCCTTCATGAACTTCGCGAGCTTTGTCACGCTGTCCATCAGGTCGTAGTAGTTTTCCGGCGTCAGGGATTGCGGGCCGTCGGAGAGGGCCTTGGCCGGGTTCGGGTGCATTTCCATGATCAGGCCGTCGGCGCCGCAAGCTACCGCGGCGAGGGCCATCGGCTTGATGAAGCGCCATTTGCCGGTGCCGTGGCTCGGGTCCACAATAATCGGCAGATGGGACAGGTGCTTGATGGCGGCGACCGCCGAAAGGTCCAGCGTGTTCCGCGTGTAGGTCTCGTAGGTGCGGATGCCTCGCTCGCAGAAGATGACGTTCGGGTTGCCCTCGTTCAGGATATATTCGGCTGCGTTCAGCCATTCGTCGAGGGTGGCGGCGAGGCCGCGCTTCAGCATGACCGGCTTCTGCGTGCGGCCGACTTCCTTCAGCAGGCGGAAGTTCTGCATATTGCGCGCGCCGATCTGCAGCAGGTCGGAGTACGCGGCGACGGTCTCGACGGCGTCCACCTCGGTGACTTCAGTGACGATGCGGAGGCCGGTCTTTTCCTTTGCCTCGGCCAGATATTTGAGGCCTTCCTCTTCCAGCCCCTGGAACGAATAGGGTGAGGTGCGGGGCTTGTAAGCGCCGCCGCGCAGGAACTGTGCACCGCCCTTCTTGGCAATCTCAGCGGCTTCGAGAAGCTGCTCGCGGCTCTCGACGGCGCAAGGGCCTGCCATTACGACGAAATCGTCGCCGCCGATGGGCACGCCGTCCACGTCGATGACGCTGGACTGGGGATGGAATTCGCGGCTGGCCAGCTTGTAGCTCTTCGAGATGGAAACGCTGCGCTCGACGCCGGGCAGCGCGTCGATAGCGCAGGAGCCGAGCCGTGTCTTGTCGCCGATGACGCCGACAATGCGCTGCTGGGAGCCTTCCATGACTTTCGCGGAAAGCCCCGCGTCCTGGATCATTTCGATGACGTCCTTGATGTTTTCTGCGGTAGCGTCGGGATTCATGATGATAACCATTTGTAAATCTCTCCTTT
>CAMVIO010000353.1 GCA_947167555.1 uncultured Selenomonadales bacterium | reverse complement strand
CGCGTGCGCACGCGCGCGAAAGATTTGATGATTTATTATATCACATTTTCCGACGGAATGCGAGTGTTTTGTGGGTGATTTATGGTACAGTGAGGAAAGTCAGTCGCGAAGGCAGCCAAACGGAATAACATGAATTCCCCGCTCCGTCGTAAGTGCTATCGGCATATTGCCGCAGATGATGATCAAGGCGTCCGGCTCACGGAATACAGCCCGGGGATGCTTCGGATTTGTATGCGCTGCCTCGTTATGCTTTCTGATTACATCCCGGAATCGCAATAGGTTTGTTTCTGCCTCCGAAATCCTGTTGGCTCCCAGCTTAATCTCTATGAGCGCATACCGACCATCTGCGCACTGGTATACGGCGTCCGCTTCAAGTCCCATGTCATCGGTGTAGTGCAAAACACGTGCATCGTGCGCCTGCGCATAGACTATAAGGTCACGTAACACCAGGTTTTCAAACACATGACCAAAGAGATCCAGGTCTTCGTTAAAGTATTCGGGCTTTATTCCGAGGGCTGCAATTGCGATTGACGGATCGACAAATATATGTTTCTTTGCAGCTCGAATTGCCGTCTTGGACCGAATCTGCGGAGTCCATGCGTCAATATCCCGTATCACAAACAATTGCTCCAAAACCTCAACGTAAGATGCAAGCGTATTATCGGTAACATCATGGGTTGCCTTAACATCCGCAAATATGCCGGTTTTCTTGGCTGTCGTAGCCATATTTCGGGCATACGACCATAAAAGCGTCCTGCACCACTCGGAATTTCTCTTTACTCCGTCAATTGCGCTGATGTCTTTTGTATATATCTGCTTATAGTAGTCTCTTGCAATCTCAAGCTTTCCGGCTTCATTCCCTATAGAAAGACATCTGGGCCATCCTCCGCGGCAGGCAATATAAAACAATTCCTCCAATTCAAGATTGGAATATGCTCCACCGAACTCGTACGAGTCGTCTTCCAGAATCCGTGAAATTGATACCGAGCCGTTTGACTCTCTTGTTTCAAACAGCGTCATCGGAAACATCTCAAGCTGTGTAATCCTTCCCGTTCCCGTGTGTGGCGTTGTAATCTTTTTGCTTGTTGAACCGGTTAAATAATACTCTCCCACCGCCTCAGGATTATCATCACAGGCTTTTCTTATCGTCCCCCATATTTTCGGGGCATCCTGCCATTCATCAAACAGTATCGGTTTCTTTTTCTTTAAAAACAAATTAGGGGACGTTTCGGCGACAGAGAGATACCCGTCTCTCTTTTCCTCGTCTTGAAACTCGATGATAGTTTCGCACCTTTCTTTGGCCGTACGGGTCTTTCCGCACCCCTTTGGTCCCACAATACAAACAGCATTAAAAGCTTCCGTCAGTTCATCAATTCTATGGTCAATTATTCTCGGATAGTATTCCACAAAAAGCCCTCCTTTTCTACTTGGTATAAGAATAGCATAAATAAAGGCTTTTTTCAAGGTCATTTGTGTAATTTCGAATATTTCATTTGGTAAATTTCGAATATATTGTTTGGTGTATTTCGAATATTTCGTTTGGTGTATTTCGAATTACATCTACTTCTCTGCAGCCCATTTCTTCAGCAGCAAGAAAACGGCGGCAACCGCACCCGGTTGTCGCCGTTTATGTCGCTATAAAACCACTCTTTTTTACTCTGCTGCCAGCGTCAGGATCATGTCCGGGAGGACGACGTCACGGCCGTACACGTACTGCTTCTGCTGCTCTTCCGTGCGGCCCACAAGAGGTGCGCCGCTGGCGGAATTGTCCGACACCACCAAAAGGGCGATGCCCGAGATTTCCATCAGGTCGGTCATCAGGATGAAGGAAGCGGTTTCCATCTCGATCAGGTCCGTGTCCCACTCTCTGATTTCATCCAGATGGATGTACTCCGCGGCGATTGTCGGCGTGCAGAAGACGCTTCCCTTGCGGATTTCGTATCCTTTTCCACGGGCAATTTCGATGATATGATCGGCCAATGCCTGATCAGGCGTTACCTTGGTAAAAAGCATGCTGTCACGGATGGATTTTTGCATGAGATACGTGTCCGCCATACTGCCGGAAACCGAATAGGACGGCGTCGCCACGTCGCCGAGCTTCCAGTCCGCCTTCAGGGCGCCGACGGCACCGATGAAGACCATGCGCTTGAAGGTAAGCTCCGTGCAAATGGCCAGATGGTCGATCAGGTTGCCGGCAGACGCCGCAATCTTCACCCAGGCAATCCTGAGCCCGTCCTTCTCCACCAGAAAGCTGCTGAGGTACGAGCGCTCGGCGAGGGTTGTCACCTTGCAGTACTCGTCCATATGAAGCTTGTACGGCGTGAAGCTCGGCGCCACAACCAGCAGGTCATACTGCTCGTCACTGCTCAGGGCAAATGTCTGCTCCGCCATGTTCTCGGAATTGTATTTGTGGAACGCGTCCACGATGGATTTTAACGGTTCTTTCATAGTGCACCCCCTGTCCGCCCCGCCCCCGGCGGGTATAATGGGACTATTCTATCACAGAAGGGGAGAAAAGGAAATGGGGAGTTTTTTGGGGGGCGCCGCTTATGGCAAGCAGGCTCCGCGGAAGTTTACGGACCGGCAGACCCGGAAGGGCGTGGCGGTCCGTTGGTTTTGGCAGGCTTCAGGGAAAAGTACGGACCAGAAGCCCATTTTGGGCTGCAGGTCCGTAAGCTTTTGACGGGTTTTCGGAGAAAGTACGGCTCC
>CAMVIO010000352.1 GCA_947167555.1 uncultured Selenomonadales bacterium | reverse complement strand
CGGCGCAGCATGGGGCCGTCTGTCCGTTGGGAATCGCAGGCGTACAGGATCGGCGGCAGGGATTACCAAGCGGCCAACGATGCCCACGATGCTTACGGCGACCCCCATGCGGGAGATCTCAGCCCCATATATTTGTCCGGCGAGGGATTACCTGTCCTTGGAGCCCCTGAAACTGTGGGCTCTTACGCGTACCGCAATACATTTTCCAATAGCTGGAGCCTCACAGTGCCGCTCTACACCGGGGGACAGACGGAAGGCCAGATCGAGGCCAACCGATACCGTCTGAACAGCGCCGATCTGGACACGGAGAACACCCGGCAGACCGTTCGCTATGAAGCGGCCGAAGCTTACGCCAATCTCGTCCATCGGGAAAATCTCGTCCGGGTGGCGCGGGAAGCCGTGGACCACGGCAATACCCAGTTGGAGCTCATTCGTGCCCAGTTCGAGGAGGGAGCCGTGGCCGAGGCCGATCTTTTGATGATGAATGTCAACACGGCCAATTACAGGCAGAATCTTGTCAATGCCGAAGCTCAGGTATCGGTGGCGAAATCCACCCTGGCCAGTGTGGTGGGCCTCCCCCAGGACACCGACATAGAGCCGTTGGACGTTTTTTCCTACGAGGCTTACGGAAAGGAATTGCCCGACTGCGAACGCTACGCCTTGGAGCATCGTCCCGACGGCGTGGCAGCCGAATACGCCATCAAGACCGCCGAGGCGCAGAAAGAAGCGGCCAAGTCCGGCTGGCGCCCGAGTGTTGCGGCTGTGGCCAGCCAGAGAATCAGCAGCAACCAACCCTTCCGCAGCGAACGGAACAATGCGTGGGAAGCGGGGCTGAGCATCTCGTGGCCGCTTTTCGACAACGGCGTGACCGCATCCAACGTCCGGCAAGCCGAAGCCAACCTCAAGGCCTATGAGGCGGAAGCGAGGCGGGTGCAAAAGGCCATCAGGCTGGAAACCCGCACGGCCTATCTGGAAATGAAAGCGGCGGAGCGGAACATCCAAGAAACCGCCGCCGCCGTCAAGCAAGCCGAGGACAGCTACATGATCGCCAGGATCCGTTACGAGGAAGGCGTGGACAATCTTCTTGGGGTGACGGATGCCCAAGAGAAGCTGACCCAGGCCCGTTCCAACTATCTCACCGCCCTCTATCAGTACAATCTTTTCCGGGCAAGACTGGAAAAGGCCATGGGCGTCCCGGTGGGCTTCGATGCCCTGCGGTATCGGGAGGCGGAGCAGGAGGGGGCGTCGCCCGCCAAGGCCGTGCGCCGGGCAAGCCTTTTTCCTGAAGCGACGGAGGGGGAACATGAGCAAGACGAAGAACAGTGAATACTGGAGCCTTCTGGCGGAAAACGCCATTGGCGACGAAGCCGCCCTCACGGAACTGTACGGATATTTTTTCCCCCGGGTATATCAATATCTGCTGGGCAAGACGAAAAATCCCGACCTCGCCGACGACTTGGTTAGCGACACCTTTCTCCGGATGTACCAGCATCTTGACCAGTTCGACGCCCGGAAGGGCGCGTTTTCCACTTGGCTTTTCCGCATCGCCGTGAACGTGCTGAACAAGCATTTCACCAGCAAGGCACACGCCATGCATGAGGCATGGGACGAGGACTTCGATCCTGCCGATGAAGCGGAAAAGACCCCGGAGGCGGCGGTAGTCTCCCGAAGCCAAAATGAGGCGCTCAGGGCGGCCATCATGGAGCTCCCGGAGCGGCAGCGGCAGATATTGGAAATGACTTATTGGCTGGACATGAAGTCAAATGAGATAGCGGAGCAGCTTGGCATGGCTCCCAGCTCCGTCCGGGTGGCGCTGAAACAGGCGCGGGACAAACTGCGGGAGCTTTTGGAGGACTACCGGTCGTAACGGGGCATCCCTGGCTTTTGGGACGTTCTTCGGATTTATTGCATTTTTTTCAAAAAAGCTGTAACAATTTTCCCGTCCGGGGATATAAAGAACAGAAGAAACAGAAAAAAAGACGGGAGATGGTTACAATGAAGGAACAGCAACTGGAACAGAAGCTTCGGCAATTTGATTTCTCCCTTTGCCATCCCGTGCGGGAGGAGCTTTTGGGCAGGCTGCTTGCCATGCAGCGCCTGCGTAACGCAGGAACGGCAAGGGAAGCGCTTTCCTCGCAGAAAGAGCATCTTTTCAGCATGCAGGCCCCTGGCAAAATCGGCCGCTGGCACATGTCAAGAATGGCCGACGACGAGATGGACTGGGTGGCTGCCGCCGGGACCGGGGAGGGCGCGTCCATACATCGGGATCGCCTTCACAAGCCGGAGGAGAAATAACAATGTGTGCGGCGGTTGGGAGTTAAATCCGAATATGAGCACATGGGCGCAGGGCTTCGGCTCTGCGTCTTTTTTATTGCATGATTTACGCCGTTTCGGTAGAATATAAGGAAGGAGATTGTGGAATCGTTTTCAACCTTTGGCAGGCGGGAATCCCCATTACTATCTTTGGAATCCTGATTCCCATTTATGTGTCTTGCCACTGGGCGCAGAAAAAATTTTACGTCATCCAGGGCCATAACTTGGCAAATGATGTCTAGGTCATGCCAAGGGGAAGCCGGAAAAGAAAGAAGGAAGATGCAATGCCAAAAAAGATTTATCTGAGCGAGGTCATGATGCCCAGCCAAACGAACCCCAGCGGGAATGTCCACGGGGGCGAGTTTATGAAAATGATGGACTCCACGGCTTACGCGGCCGCGCGG
>CAMVIO010000351.1 GCA_947167555.1 uncultured Selenomonadales bacterium | reverse complement strand
TGGCGCTTATTCTCGATCTCCATGGCACGCTCGTAGGTCAGCACCTCCGGCTGGCCGCCCTTTTGCCGGGGAGGCTGCTTCTCCGCGCCGTCATCCTTCTTCTTTTTCGCGGCGGCATAGACTTCCGGCAGCCAAGTCGTCGCCGGAATTGTGAAGAAAACAAAACCGCCCATCAGCGCCGCCAAAAGTTTTTTCCCGGTCATCGCCCTTCCCTCCGCATCATTCCCGATTTTTTCTATCATATCATATCCACCAAAAAATTTCCTCCACAAAAATAAAATTCCTCTTAAGTTCCGAAAGGAAAATTTCGATATACAGATTAAGAAGGCGTATCGTCGTCGCGCAAAAATCGCGACGGCAGAGAAGGAACTCAAAGGAGGAACATATCATGGCAAACACGATCAACACCGGGTACTCCATGTACCAAAAAATGCTGGGGCAGGTCGACAAGAAGCGCCCCGGAAACGCGCACAAGAAAGACGCGCCCGATGAAGCGAAAAAGCCCTTCAAGGGCTTCGGCGAAAGCTCCAGCGTCGAGCTTTCCGACGCGGGGCTGGCGGCGCTGGAGGCGGAGGCCGCGACGCGCCGCGCCGGAATCAAAGTGCAGGAAAACGACAGCGACGAAACGTCCCTGATTACCGAGGACAAGCTCTCCGACAAAGCGAAAGCCTTCCTCGAAAAGCTCCGCGAGAAATACGGCGACAAGTACGACTTTTTCGCGGTGAGCAGCATCGACGACCCGCGCACGAGATCGCTGACGGGAACGAAGGCCTACTCCGTGATCCTGACCAACGACGAGATCGAGAAAATGGCCAACGACGAGGAATACGCCGAAGAGGTCATGAAGAAGGTGGAGTCCGCCGTCGACATGACGAAACGCATCGAGGAAAAGGGCGAGCTGGGTGAAGGCGTGAAGTTCAAGCATATCTCCATCGCGTTTGACAACGACGGCAACATGAAGCTCTTCGCCGAGCTGGAAAAGATGTCCGAGAAGCAAAGGGAGCGCATGGAAAAGGCGAAGGAAAAACGCGCCGAGGAAGCTGAGGCCGACGAGAAAGCGGAAAAAGAAAAAGAGCCAAAGCACGCGCACCACGCGAAAAGCGTCTGGCTCGAAGCGGACACCGAGGATGAGCTGCTGGAAAAAATCATGGGCATCGACTGGGACAGCGTCCAAGGAAAAGGAAAGGCATAAAAGCAAACAAAAAGACGGCCAAAGCCGTCTTTTTGTTTGCTTTTACGTTTGCTTTCTGCTATACTGTGCCTTGCAAGAGGCAGTCGAGAGTCGGTTTTCTCCCGTGAGGGAGGTGATGCCCCGTGACGGTCTACGAAGCCTTGTCTTTGATGATAAGCTTTGCACTCCTAATCGTGGCAATACTTTCTTTCGTAAAGAAATGAAAAAAACCGCGTAAGCGGCGCGGTCTTCTTCAAAGAACTACAAATTCCGAGGAGAACCGACGCTTCCTACACATCGATTGTTCTCTTGCCTTTTATTATACGCATTTGCCCGCAAATGTCAAGGCGCAAAAAAGACGGCTTTCGCCGTCTTTTTTGCTGTATTGAAGAGGAGTGGGAAATGCGAATCAGAAGAAGAAATCGAGGCAGGTGTAAATCTGCTGAGACTTGCGATCTTCCGTGACGCCGATGTCCTTGCCGTTGAAGTAGCACAGCGTACCCATGAGGTTCTTGATGAACGTGTAGGAAACGCCGACTTCAATGCCCTTCGTTGAAAGCGCGGTGTAGTTGAAACCCATGCAGTCATAGACCGGAGCAATGACTGCACCCGCGCCGAGATGACGATAGGCGAGGAACGCGCCGAAGCTGCCCGGCTTCGTCGAGTCGGTATAGCGACCGCCATTGTAGGAAACCTCGAAGCTGTAAGCCTGCTTAAATTTCGTCTCCCAGTCGCCGTTGGAACGCGAGTAAGCAGCATTGAACACCCACTTCGGCGCAAACTTGTAATCAAAGCCGATTTTCCAGATAGTACGGTTGGTAGCGCCAAAAGATTTTTGGTTGCCCGCAACCTGGGCATCATAAGCCCTGTTCCAAACGCCCGTCCCTTCTCTGCTGTAAGTATCCTCATTGCTCACGCGATAGAAGCCCACACCAGCACCGAATTTGTCGTTTACCTGACCGCCAAGTTCAGCAAACATAACGCTATCAGTTTGCCCAGTTGCCTCATCGGCCTGATAGTGGTAAAAATATTGCGCACGTCCTCCGCCGAGAGTGAGCTTCAACTTGTTGCCAACGGTGAGATAACCGCCTGCAACGCGCGTGTCATAAACCATACCGCCGGCATGGCCTTCATAACTCGAAACAAAGTGCGGCTTGCCCAGCTTGATCGTGAAATTGTCGTAATTGCCCTGCACCCAAATACGATCTACTTTGAGAGCAGCATTTTCCGCCGTGTCCGAGTTCGAGTTATAGTCAATACGCGCACTACCAAACCAATGATCGTTGATAGTCAGAATCGGCTGTAAGCGCAATCTGTATACCTGGCTAGTATGGCGATTACCAGAACCATTAGGGTCAACCCCCGGAACCCCCTGCTTGTCTTCCGACCAATAGGTGTAATTCTCATAGCAGAGCTTGCCTTTCCACTTCACGTTGTCGACTTTCTTCTCCAAAGCCGAAACGCGAACGCCGAGGTTGTTCAGTTCGTCGGCGAATTCCGCCGCCAGCTTGTCGATCAGCGCCTTGTCTCCGCCGCCTTTCGCCATCGCGC
>CAMVIO010000350.1 GCA_947167555.1 uncultured Selenomonadales bacterium | reverse complement strand
GCGTTCTTTGTCCCAAATATCGCCATACATTTTTTCTTCAAAGGCGCGTAAATCCTCGGCGTCAAGCTCCTGTTGCGCCCGTGCCAGCTTCTCCGCCTGCTTCGGGTTCTGCCTGAGATAAATCTTTTTCGCGTAATCCGCGCCGGAGGCAAAGGGCGGGTCGATATAGACGAGATCGACTTTTTTTCGCTGGGCGTGGAGCCATGCGCAAGCGGAGACACATTCGCCCCGGATAACCAGATTGCCTGCCGCGTTTTTTCCGACGCGCTCTGTTTCTTCCGTTTCGTAATAAGGCATCCCGCGCCGCAAGCGGCGCTCCAGCCCTTCCTGCTCGTGGTAGCGCAGGGTGCGGCGAAAATTATTGAGCAGCGCCTGCCCTTCGATGGGCTCGGGGTAGAAGGGGATGTATTTGATAGCCATGCTTTGTCCTCCCTTGTTGTTTCGAATATATTCCAAGCCGCTTGAAAAACTCCCTCCGTCACGCCTACGGCGTGCCACCTCCCTCAGAGAGGGAGGCTTTGAAACGCGAGGCAATGCAAGCCCACCTCTTTGAGGGGGGTGTCAGCGAAGCTGACGGGGGGAGTCTTTACGCCGCAAAAAATTTCTGTATCGCAGCCCGTGTCTTTTGCTTCCGTTCCTCCGAGGTCAATTCGTCTTCCAAATATAGGTAAGAAAATTTCGGGTTCCGCTTCGAAAATTCCTTCTCCATGAACGCGCGCCGTTTTTTGAATTTCGGATCGCGAGCGTAGGGGCCGCCTTTCGTTTCGACGATAACGGCGCGGTCGATGGATTTTCCTTTGCGCCGCAAGATCAAAAAGTCTGGCGTGTACTTGCCCACATAGGCCCAGTCGTCGCCCTCGGAGCGCCGCTCATAGCAGTTGATATGAAGGTCGGTCAGCGTCTTGTCCCCGTTGTAGTAGACTTCAAGGTTCAACTCGCCGATTTCCGGCAGGGGCAATGTCTCCTTCAAGAAGTCGATTTCGAGGTTGCTGTCCGTTCGATAGGGCAAATAATGGAAGGACCGGTCTTTTTGGGGATGGGAGCCGTACTTTTCCCTGAGCTGACGAGCCTGCTCCTGCATATTCGGCTCTTTCTCCAAAACGTCGATGGTTTGCTGTATGGAAGACGGCAAAGAAAATTCGCCCTTGTCGTCCTTGATGATGTTTTCCGTGACGGTGCGGCTTGGATAGTATCGCTTTTCTTCGGTGGTCACGATTTCCGGCCTGAAATTGGAAACCGAGAGAAGGCTTGCGCTCTCCGGCAGCCATTCGCTCTTTTGGCGATAATGCCATTCCTCGGCGAAAGCACGGCGGACGTTGGCCCGTACAAGACTGCCGATCAGGTTTTTCTTGAAATATCGGGCGACGCCGTCCCGCTCGGTAATTTTCGCGAAAAGCGCTTCGAGGCTTTTGCGGTGGTCAAGCAATGCGTCCAGTGTGAGCGCGCCGCAGCTTTCCTTTTCGATCAGGGCCAGCCAGTTGAGAAAATGCGCGGCGAGGCGATATGCAGCGCCGTAATTGTTCTTCTCCTAGTGCAGTACGTTTCCGGACAGGTCTTGCTCCGAGAAGGCGTCGCCGCGAAAAACTTCCGGCGGGGCGGCCTTTCGGATTTCGGCGTCAATATCTTTGGCTTCCCGAATGACGTCCACGGTGTATTCGACCTGAAACTGAAAGAACTTGACCGGGGGCAGTTTCAGATACTCCATGCGGTTGTACCGGGGCAAGGTGACTTCGCCCGCGCCGGTTCCCTTTTGAAATTCCTCCACGTTGATATGATGTTGCTTTTGGAGCTGGTCGTTCAGGAGCTTGCCGTTTTCCCCGTTCAGATAGATGAGGGCGGTCTCGGGCGCTCCCTTCACGACTTGGCGCAGGCAGCGACAGCTCGTTTGCAGCACCATATTCTGCGGGCAGACGCCCTTTTGCGAAAGGACGACGCCCGTGAGGCTCCGGCAATCCCAACCCTCTTTCCCGATTTGAACAAGCAAAACAACGCGCACAGCGGAAAGCGCGGTGTCAAGGGACTGAAAAGCGAGCCGTGCCCCTTCGGGCGCAGGATACGCCCGGTTGCCGTCATGGAATTTCAAAATGGCGGCGGAGGGATCGAGGCCATAGGCGCGAACGACACGCTCCGCCAACGGATAAACGCGCTCCTCCAACGTCTCGATTGTTCCGCAGTAAATGGCGATTTTTGCCCAAGTGCCATCTTCGTAGCGCGTGTCTTTATGGACATCAAAAAATTCCCGAAGCCCCGCTTCCACGATGGCGTCGCTTTCCATGCCTGCGGCTGCGAGTTTCACGACAGGACGTTTCAGGAAATTGCCGATGCCGTCCACAAGACGGTAATAGTAAACGATGGAAGGAATTTCTTTGCATTTGACGGAAATCCCCGGCGCGGGCGTGAGGGTTTCCGCTTTCGCGAGATAAGGCGTGCCGGAAAAGCCGACGACGGCATTGATGTCGGTCGCCGGATTTGCCGCCCAATGATTGACGACGCCGCGCAGCTTGATTTCATCGTCGGAGGCGTGATGCACCTCGTCGATGAAAATGGCGAGCCCGGGCAGCTTGCCGAGACGGCTCCGTAGCTCGTTGGCCTGACGCTCCTTTTCGTCCTCCGACTCCTCAAAGAGCTTTGCCATGCCGTTTTCTACGGCAACGCGGTCAAGAATGACTTTTTCGGCGTTGGTGATGGCGACGAGGCCCATGAGATTTGGATCGTTCTGGTAG
>CAMVIO010000349.1 GCA_947167555.1 uncultured Selenomonadales bacterium | reverse complement strand
TTCTCAGCTCTTCCAAAAACATTTCTTTAGTCATTGTTTGCCTCCTCGCGGGTTATAAACTGATAAATTGAAAGGATTTCCTTCCAGTCGTTTCTGAATTCTTCAATGCGGCCAAGTCCCTGATCCGTGATATGGTAGTATTTCCGGAGCCGCCCGTTGTGCTCCACGGAGCGGACCGTCAGCAGCCGCCCCTCCTCCAGCCGCCGCAGGATGGGGTAGAGGGTGGATTCGGAGATCTCCACATAGGGCTTCATATCCTTGATGATCTGATACCCGTAGGAATCCTCCGACTGTATGGCGGCCAGGACGCACACGTCCAGCAGCCCGCGCTTCATTTGAACATCCATACGTCTCATGCCTCCCTTCGCGTGATACTATACTACACATAGTATCATGTGTCAAGAGGTATTTTTTCTTTTTTGCGGCTCACCCCGCCCTCACCCAAAGCAAAGCCCCCCACTTTTCACAGCCTGGAGCCGCTGCGACGGAGTGCTATGCCTTCGCTTCGCTTTCAGGTCTCGCCTATAAACCTATTTGAGGTTTCGCCCTTGCCATGTGTTTTTGAAGTTGGAAACAATTTGATTGATACAGGAGAAGCGCAACCATGTGGTTGCGCTTCTCCATCATATCATAATTATTATTCAGAAAGAGTCAAACAATTATCTATGATGGCTTCAATAGCATCTAACTTCTTAGCCGGTAAGGAGTTTATCTTTTTCGCAATTCGATTGGCTTCAACTGAAGAGGAGCGTCCAAACAAAATATAATCACTGCTAACCTGCAAAGCTTCGCATAGTTTTGCAAGGTTTTCAGGGCGAATTGCATTGCGTCCTGTTTCAATATAAGAAATAGTTTGCGTCGATACATTCATCTGCTCCGCAAGTTGCTCCTGCGTGAAACCCACGGTCTTTCGCCGCTGCGCAATCCGAATGCCCATCTCTATATGAAATTCATTCGTTCCCATAGCATCACCACCTGTTGTTGATAGTATATCAATCATGGTTGCGTCTAAAAATCAAATATAATTGACATATAATAAAGCATGGTTTATACTTAAGAAAAAAGGAGAGAATCAGCAAATGAAGCGTCACATTATCATGGCTTTACTCCTGTGCATATGCCTGTTTGGATGCGCCGCCATGAGCAAAGAGGCAGAAAAAGTTTCAAATAATACATCAAAAGAACCGACGATGGAAGAGCTCGTTGATGAAGCGACCCTTTGTATTGACAGGTATAATAATGGAGAATTGACGTATGACGAAGCCCTTGAGGCCATTCTCACTATTCAAGGCTGGTCTATTCTTCCCACACAGGCCATAGAATCTATGAAAGAAGATTTGGCTGATTTGCATCAATCCAAGGCTAATTTCGAATTTGCAGAAGTCTGCATGAGCAGACAACGGTATTTGGAAGCAATGGAGTGCTATGCAGAAATTCTTGAAAAAGATTCTTTATACTCCAAAGCAGGCATAGGCTTTGAAAGAGCCAAGAAGGAATATATTGGGGAGGAAATGAAAAAGGCTGAAGCTGCGTATGCTTCAAAAGATTATCGTTCAGCAATCAATATTCTAAAAACTTGTAATGATAACTTAGATGATGAAGCTCCGGAAGTGCAAAATCAAGCAATCAAATACGGACTTGATTACGTGTCTGATTCCTTGCAGCGTGCCAAAGACGACTTTGACGCAACCGGGGACTATTACAATGCGCTTTCTATCTTGCAGATCACACAGGCGGATATTCCGTTCAACGATTCAAATCTTCAAGCTGCTATTGAACTGTATTCCTCATATATACCAATACAATTGAAAGAAATGGTTACGTTCGCCGGAACAGGAAACAGTGAGATCGAATACAAGGTTAGGGACATCACAGACAACTTTGGGAATACATACCACAGCTATTATTATATATTCGGAAATGAAAGTGAAGAATATTATATGTATGCGCTAAACGGAAAGAATGACGTCTTATACGGCGTCAGATTTATCGGCAGCGAAGAAAAGAATAAGAACTGTGGCTATATTGAGATAAACGGGGACGGGAAGCCGTTGTTCATCTCAAATAAAATGCAGCCCGGAGCAGAGCCGCAAGAATTTCGCGTCTCCGTAACCGGCATAGCCCACTTGGAATTCAGATTTTACGGAGGAGAAAAGTCGTCTAACCTTGCTTATTATGAAATGCCATACTTAACGAATGTTGTGTTCGAGAAGAGCATTGAGAGTATAGCGGATGCTGTTACTATACCCGATGGGATGCCATTGGATGGCTCTTCCAATATGGACCAATATACAGAAGAGAGCATCCAAGTGGGCATCATCCTGGATTATGATGAGAATCATACGGACACCTATAAGCATATTGAGGGAATCACGGCAGCCATGGAGAGCATTGCAACCCCTATACAGGCTGAATGGAGATATAATATTACCGACGATGGCTACACCACAGCGGTCGATCTCATTAAGAACGGAGCAAGTATCATCATTGCCAACAATGGCTTTATGTTTGAGCGTGGCATGATCCGGGCAGCCGCCGACTATCCGAATGCTTCTTTCATTGTTTACAGCGGGAGTATGGCCAACGTGTGCGGGCTTAAAAACATCACTAATGTTTATCCTAGGCTATATGAAGCTCGTTATGTCGCCGGCGTTGTGGCGGGAAAAATGCTCCAGAATCTCATGGATTTCGGACATGTCGAAGATCCTTACATCGGGTATGTGGAAG
>CAMVIO010000348.1 GCA_947167555.1 uncultured Selenomonadales bacterium | reverse complement strand
GCATACGGACGGCCTCAAGACCTTCCAGCACCTGGATCTGGTTCGCGTCGTAAGGTCCCGCCACCTGCGAAACCTCGGGGTCGATTTCCTCCGAATTGATTGTGATCCCGGTCGTATCGAGTTCCGCGTCTTCCAGGTTTTCCGCTTCTTCTTTTTCTTCCTTCTCCTCGATGATGATTGTCTTTTCCTCGTCAGTCATATTTAAAACCTCCGTTCAAAGGGACATTCCAAATCCAAAATCTCCGGCTCTTTTTTTGAGAGTACCCGGGGACAGCTTGGAGAAATATATTTTATGATTGGTCACGACGACGGATTTCGGTTTTCCTCCCGAAACGTCTTTAATGACCTTCTTTGAATCTGACAAAAACTTCCGTCCGGCTTCCGTGTTGAACAATCGCTGATAGTCGTGGACCGAAATCACTTCGCCGACCCGGACGGAATAATCGTCGCCGAGATGCAGGAACATCTTCACTCCCCCAACTTTCGGCTTTTCTTTTTTCTGCCGTCTTTTTTATCATACTCCGACAATAAATCGAATCGAAGACGTTGCAAGCTTTTTTTTATAAAAGGTTCCGTCAGATCCTCAGGCTTCGCAGAAGTAAACAGCATCACAAGACGTTTTGCGTCTTCGCTGATCTCGTCTCCCTGACGAACCCGGGAAAGAAACATACGCAAAAGAGAAATCCTCTCCCTGAGCACGAACTCGGACGAACAGCCGAGCATACGGCTGATCTCATAGCCGTGCAGCCATGGCTGGCTCAGCAGAAGTTTTCTTGCATCATTTTCTTTTTCTTCTTTTTTCTGTTGCCCGCAAAAAACGCAATAAGTTTCTTCTGAGGGAACCATCCTGTCACAGGAAGCGCAGGTATGCCACCCTTGTTCCTTTAAGGAACGACGGCGCGCGAAATTTTGGGCCAACGCCCGGGACGCCGCAAGGCGAAGGGCATCGTTATCTATCTCTGAGATAAAAGAAGAGGTTTTCTCATACTCTTCTTTTTTTGGAATGATCTTTTCCGGCAGCGGTTCTTCTTTTTCATACCGCCGCGTATTTCCTTTTTCCTTTGGAGAACAGAACTTTATTTCCCTGACGAGCTCTTCACAGACAAAAGCATTGATCTTGTCGATCAGATCCCGTTCCATATATCGGAGCTCATTGGCCCATACCGGCGCGTCCGCCGCAAGGAAAAGCGTCCTGAAATCCATCCGGACCGGACGAACATGACCCGCGATCGACGAGCCTACGATCTTTTCCCAATGATAAATCAAAAGCTGCGTCTGATACGCTTTGCCCTGCCCGAGGGAAGATACGAATCGCGGCAGGATTTCCGTGATCTTTTCCGTATGTTTTGCCCGCGCGGAGTCCTCCGCCCCTTTTCCGTATTTCATCCCGCTTTCACCGTCCCATGCGAGACATAGAAAAAATTCTCAAAAGAGCCGGATGGGAAATACGCTTCGTCCGTCGCCGTAATCAACGCCTGCAATTTTTCCCCCCGGATAAAGGAAAGGAGTTTCTCCCTGCGATCACGATCAAGTTCGCTCATGACGTCGTCCAATAACAATATTGGATATTCCCCTGTCTCTTCTTTAAAGAAAACCAGTTCCGCCAGCTTCAGCGCCAGGACTCCCGTACGCTGCTGCCCTTGCGATCCATAGGCTCGAAGATCGGCTCCGTTGACAAAGAACGCGAGATCGTCCCTATGAGGACCGAAACGCGTCACACCTCTGATGATATCCAACTGCAAAGAATCAGCCAGCTTCTTATTATACCACGAAAATAGGTCGTCTGTCATGCTCCCGGTTTCTTCCCCATCCGCGCCGTGCAATTCATAACGGAGGGAAAGATTTTCCTTGCCGCCGGAAATTTCCCGCTGCGTTCTCGAAGCAAGAACATCCAGTTTTTTTACAGCGGATATTCTTTTTTTCATGATGCTGACAGCCCGGGGAACCATTTGCACGTCCCAAAGCGGGATCTCGCTTTCGTCGGCTTCACCGTCCCGGACTTGCTTCAAAAGCGTATTTCTCTGCGACAGAAGCCTTGTATAAACAGCAAGGTCATAAAAATAAGAGGGATCGGCCTGGGATATTTCCATATCAAGAAAACGCCGCCGTCCCGCCGGAGCCCCTTTGATCAAAAAAAGATCCTCGGGAGAAAAAAGAACGACATTAATCGTTCCGATCAGGTCTTTCATTCGGATAGGAGCGCCGTTCCTGAAAATCTTGCGTCGGTTTTCCCTGAAGAATCGGAATTCCAGCTTGTTTTCCGCGTCCATCCTAAAAAAATCAAAAGAAAGAAGGGCTTCCCCTTCTTCCCAGCGGACGAGATCCGTATCCGCCGAGGTACGATGGGAACGCCCCAGAGCCGCATAATAAACCGCTTCCAGAATATTCGTCTTGCCTTGTGCATTTTGCCCGAGGAATACGCTGGCGCCTGACGGCAGCTCAATCGTTTCTTCCTTGTAATTCCTGAAATTTTTCAGTTCCAACCGTTTAATAATCATCTTGAAACCTGATATTCCATGTCGCCGTCGTCCGTTTTAAGAGTCACGACGTCGCCCACGGAAAGCTTTTTTCTCCGCGCCGTTTCCCGAACGCCGTTGACGAGAATACAGCCATCCAATAACAAAGGCTTGACCATTCCTCCTGTATCCACCGCACCGGCCAGCTTCAGGAATTGGTCGAGCTGTATCTGCTCCGTATGGATGAAAACTTTTTCCATTCCAGCTTCCCC
>CAMVIO010000347.1 GCA_947167555.1 uncultured Selenomonadales bacterium | reverse complement strand
GTTGTGGTGTGGAGATTTTCCAGCAGCGCGTCCAGTTCCGGCTCCGTCATTTCAGGTATTTCTCCTCTAGCTTCGTCATCGTGCCGTCCATGCGAAGCTCGGCGAGAACGAAATTGATATAGTTCAGGAATTCCTGGTCGCCTTTCTGCATCAAGATGCCGCAGGAATGCAGCGTGAACGGCCGGTCCACCATCGGCGCTGCGAGGCGGCTGTCCAGCCGCACATAATGGTTGGCCTCGACGACCTCGGTGATCATGACGTCGGCCTCCCCTTCGGCGATGCGCGACGGAATTTCCGCGTTCTTTTGATGGACGATCAGCTTCGCCCGCTTGAAGTTCGCACGGGCGAATTTCTCGTTGGTTCCGCCCGGATTGATCATCACACGCACGTCGGGCTTGTCGATATCCGCAAGGCTCTGGAATTTTTTCGCGTCCTCCGCACGGCAGAGGATCGTCTTGCCGAAATAACCGACGCCGTAGCCGTCGGACATGGCCATGATTTTGGCTCGGGCATAGTTGCGGGAAATGCCGCAGAGCGCGATGTCGAACTTATCCGCCAATGTATCCTCGGTCAGCGTCGGCCAGCTCGTCGGCACATATTCAATCGCCACGCCAAGCGAATCGGCGATGATCTGCGTCAGTTCCGCGTCGATGCCTTCATACTCGCCCGTTTCGGGATTCAAATACGACATCGGGCGATAATCCCCCGTCGAACCGACGCGGATCGTGCCCCGTTCCGCGATATCCTCCAGCCGCCCGGCGTCCGCCCGCATCGGCGCGAAAAGCAGCGCAGCCAACGCGAATACCGTCCACAGGAACAACAACCGACCATTTCTTGCATACTTCATTTTCTTTCTTCCTTTCATTCTATTTTGCCTTCCCTTATGGGGAGAACTAAGCTTATTCTTCCTCCGGGTCGTCGAAGCCCAATATCCACGTCGCGGCAAAGCCGACGGCATAGGCGACGGCGACGCCCAAAAGATACGCCAAAATATTGTTTGTCGCGCCCGCCAGCGGCAGGCCGGAAATGCCCAGCGTCGCCGCGCCCACCGCGAAATGCGCCTGCACCGCGCCGCCCGCCGCGCCGCCGATGCACGCGCCGACAAAGGGCTTGCCCAGCGGCAGGGTGACGCCGTAGATCAGCGGTTCGCCGACACCCATCATGCCAATGGGCAACGCCGACGCCACGATGGTTTTCAGGCGGCGGTTTTTCGTCTTCAGATAGACCGCCAACGACGCGCCCACCTGCCCAGCGCCCGCCATGGCGAGGATCGGCAGCAGGATCGTCACGCCGTACCGTGCAATCAAATCTACATGAATCGGAGTCATCGCCTGATGGACACCGAGCATGACTATCGGCAGCCACAGCCCGCCGAGCACGAAGCCTGTGAACGCGCCGCCCGACGCGATAGCCGCCGTCGCCGTCCGCCCGATCCAATCCGAAAGCACGCCGCCCACGGGCTGCAAAATGAAAATTGTCGCCGTTCCTGCAATCAACACTGTGAAAAGCGGCGGCAAAAACAACTCGAACAGCTTCGGCACGATGCGGTGCAGCTTTTTCTCCAGCCACGCGCCAAAGGCCGCCGCCAGCACCACGGAAATCACGCCGCCCCGCCCCGGCACCAGCGGCGCGTCCGAAAACATCACATTCGCCAGCGCGGGATGGCTGACAATCGCCGCCAATACGCCGCCGAGAACCGGCGAGCCGCCGAAGACCTGCGCCGCGCTCCAGCCGACGAACAGATTCATGCCCCAGAAAACGGCGTTGCCGAACACCGAGAGCAGCTTCACCGTCGGCGTGTTCGCCATCTCCGGCGCCAGCTTTAAATACACGCCCAAAACGCCCGTAATCAGCCCGCAGGCGATGAAGCCGGGAATCAGCGGCAGGAAAATACTCGCAATCCGGCGCAGCAGGAGCTTGACTGGCGTTGCGTTCTTCGCGCGGATGGCCGCTTGCAGCTTTTCCCCGTCCCCGATGGCCGCCTTGGCGCCGGGCTTTTTTTTCGCCGTTTTCCGGTCCGCCTCCATCATCGCCCGCACTTCGTCGGCGATTGCCTGCGCGCGCCCCGGCCCCAGCACCACTTGGAACTCGTCCCCGGAATCATGGACGCCCAGCACGCCCTTCACCGCTTTGACCGCCGCGACAAGTTCCTCGTCCTTTTTCGCCAGCCCGACCCGGAGCCGCGTCATGCAGTTCTCCGCCCGCAAAATATTCTCCGCGCCGCCGAGCCGCTCGTAAATCTCCCGCGCCAGCCGCGCCTGTTCTTCGTCCGCCATTCCGAAAAGTTCCTCCCTGCTGTTTTTTCCTTGCAAATACAGTATACCACACAATACCGCCTATCTCCACGCGAATGATTCCCGAAAAAGACTTTTCTTTCAAAAAATGATATAATTAAGCAACCAAATTTTTTAGAGGAGGGGTTTTATGCACACATTACAACGAGGCGTTTGGCGGCGCGTTTTTCTCGCGCTGCTGCTGGGCGTCTGGCTGGCGCTCTTGCCACAGGCGGCGTCGGCGGAGAAGATTGACTGGAAGGACAAGACCTATGATTTTTCCCGCGTACGAAGGATCCTGGTCTATGACGTCGACCTTTCCGCGGCGGATCTTGGAGGCGAAATGAAGGCGCGCAAGTTCAGCAGCGAATACCTGGAATACACAAAGAAGCTTGGCTGCGAGATCGTGACCGAGGAGCAGGCTTGGCGGCGCATCTCGCTGGCTATCGGCGTCGATCTCGATGCGCTGCAGAAGACCGA
>CAMVIO010000346.1 GCA_947167555.1 uncultured Selenomonadales bacterium | reverse complement strand
ACGCTGCCGAACGTCGTGGAAACCGAGCCGAGCTACATGGACTTCATCATCTCGTCGAAAGACAGCGTGCTTCACCATTGGGCCGAGTCCGGCGTCTCCGGCTGGCGCCTCGACGTCATCGACGAGCTGCCGCCGAAATTCTCCCAAGCCTTTTACCGCGAACTGAAGCGGACGGACAAAGACCTGGTGATGATCGGCGAAGTCTGGGAGGACGCGTCGAACAAATCCAGCTACGGCGAGCAGCGCATGTATCTGGCGGGCCACGAGATCGACGGCGCGATGAACTATCCCTTCCGCACCATCGTGCTCGACTTCCTGCTGGGGCACGCCAACGGCAACGCGGTCAATCGCCGCGTGGAGAGCCTCAGGGAAAATTATCCGGCGCACAATTTCTACGCGATGATGAACCTCATCGGCAGCCATGACGTGGAGCGCGTGACGACGCTTCTCGGCGAGGCGCCGCCGCCGGGGGACAGCGAAGCGGCGCGGGCGGGCTTCCGCCTCGACGCGGAGCATCTGGCGCTGGCCCGGGCGCGTCTCGAAATCGCCTTTGTCTGGCAGATGACGTTCCCCGGCGTACCGTCGATCTACTACGGCGACGAGATCGCCATGCAGGGCTATCGCGACCCATACAACCGCGCGCCTTACGACTGGACCGGCGGCGACGCCGCGCTCCGCGTCAAGGTCAAAGAAGCGACGAAGCTTCGGAACGAGAATCCCGCTCTTGCGACGGGCGAAATGCTCCCGCTTGTCGCCGACGGCGACATTTACGCCTACGCCCGCGTGATTCGGGGCGAAAAAGACAAGTTCGGCGAGAAGGCGGCAGACGGCGCATTTGTCGTCGCGTTGAACCGGGGACGGGAAGCCGTGACCGTCGAACTGCCCGTCGGCGACTTCGCCACCGGGAAATTCCTTTCCGTTTACCAAACCGACCCGTGGAAGGACGATACGAAAAACGCGGAATCTGCGCCGAAGGAAAAGAAACCTTTGCCCATCGAGGGCGGCAAGATTCGCGTGACCCTCGCGCCCCTTTCGGCGGAAATCTGGCAGGAGCAAAAGCCGCCGAAACGCTTCCCGCGCATGGCCGGCGTGCTGCTGCACCCGACCTCGCTGCCCTCTCCTTGGGGCGTCGGCGACCTCGGCGAGACGGCGGAGAAATTTATCGACTTCCTGCAGAAAGCCGGACAGCACATTTGGCAGATCCTGCCCCTCGGGCCCGTCGGCCCCGGCAACTCGCCCTACCAGCCGCCGTCGGCCTTCGCGGGGAACCCGCTCTTGATTTCGCCGGAAAAAATCGCGGAAGAGGGCTGGCTCACAGCGGAAGATCTGGAATGGGGCAAGACGGCTCTTGGCGTGGCACGGTCTTACGCGGGCGGTACGCCGAAGTCCCATCCCTGCACGGGCAGCGCGGTGAACTACGTCCGCGCTTGGGCGGTCAAGCTGGGCGTCCTGCGCCGCGCTTGGCAGCGGTTCCAAAAGAACCCGCCGGAAGACTTCGCGCCTTTCTGCGAAAAAGAAGCGGCTTGGCTGGACGACTACGCGCTGTTCACGGCGGCATCGGAGGAAAACGGCGGCAAGCCGTGGACAGAATGGGAGCCCGCCCTCCGCGACCGCGAACCGGCCGCCCTCGACGCGCTCCGCCAGCGGGCGGCGGACACCATCGCCGTCGTGAAATTCCGCCAGTATCTTTTCGACAAGCAATGGCGGGCACTCCATCGCCTCGCCGCCTCCAAGGGCGTCCGCATCTTCGGAGATATGCCCCTTTACCTCGCGCAGAACAGCGCCGACGTCTGGGCGAATCCGAAGCTTTTCGCCCTCGGCAAAGACGGGCGCGCCGAAAAAGTCGCGGGCGTGCCGCCCGATTACTTCAGCGAGGACGGCCAGCTCTGGGGCAACCCGCTCTACAACTGGGACGCGATGAAAAAGGACAACTACGCGTGGTGGGCGGAGCGCGTCGCGCGGCTCTTCGACCTCGTGGACATCGTGCGCATCGACCACTTCCGGGGGCTTGCCTCTTATTGGGAAGTGGACGCCAAAGAAACCACCGCGAAGAACGGCCAATGGAAAAAAGGCCCCGGCGTCGCGCTGCTGCACGCGCTCAGGCAACGGCTGGGCGATCATCTTTCCATCGTCGCGGAGGACCTCGGCGTCCAGTCCGACGACGTGGCGCAGCTTCTCGAAACCAGCGGACTGCCGGGCATGAAGGTCATCGAGTTCGAATGCCTCGGCAACGGCACTCCACGGGCTGGCGTCGCCGCGCCGGAAAACTGCGTGATCTACACCGGCACCCACGACAACAACACGGCGGCGGGCTGGTACGAGGGCGACCTCAGTTACGAGGACCGCGCGAAGGTGGCCGCGTGGCTCGGCGTCATGCCGGAAACGGAAACCGGCGACAAGGAAACGCCGAAAAAGATCGCGGAGAAGCTCGTCGAAACCGCCTACGCCTCCGAAGCCAGGATTGCCATCGTCCCCGCGCAGGACCTGCTGGGTCTCAGCGGCAAGCACCGCATGAACCTCCCCGGCACCCCGGAGGGAAACTGGAGCTGGCGACTGCGGGACGGAAAGCTCACCGACGAGGTAGCGGAAAAATTTGCCGCGCTGGCAAAGAAATACGGACGGTAACGAAAAAGAAAAAGCCGCTCCCCACAGCGAAAAACGAAATTTCGCTTTGGACGCGGCTTTTTTTTGTGCGGATTTTGTGTTATGATAGCAATACACCTTTTATATAGGTAGATATACTAGAGTACGTTAGACCTTTCCGCAGGAAAGTCTTACGTACTCTGCATATACCGCGGA
>CAMVIO010000345.1 GCA_947167555.1 uncultured Selenomonadales bacterium | reverse complement strand
TTCGCGCCGAAGATGCCGTCCAGCGCAGTGACCTCTTTCAAAACGTCCTCAGGTACGTCGTTGTCCAACGTCAGCGCCATCAGGTTCGTGCCTTCCCTGTCCATCTGGCCAACCTGCATCCCGCTGATGTTGATGTTTGCCTTGCCCATGATCGAGCCGACCTTGCCGATGACGCCGGGCCGGTTGATATGCGGGCAGAGCATGAGGTGCTTATGCGGATCGAGATCGACGCGATAGCCGTCGACTTCCACGATGCGGCCCTCGGAACCAAACAGAGCTCCCACGATCACAACGCCCTTCTTCTCCGCCGTCGCTTTCACACGGATCGTGTTCGCGTAGTCCGCCGTTTCCTTGCTCTTGACCTCGCGCACGGAAATATTGCGATCCTTCGCGAGCCCCGGCGCATTGACGAAGTTCACGTTCGTCTCGAGGATCGGCGTCAGCATACCCTTCAGCACCGCTGTGGTCAGGAGTTTCGTATTGACTTCGGTGATCTCGCCCGTGTACTCGACCTCCACAGCCGTGACCGCGCCCTCGGCCAGAGCCGTCGCCATGCAGCCGAGACGCTCCGCCAAATCGAAGAACGGCTTGATCACGTTCATCGCCTGCGCGGACACCGGAGCCATATTTACCGCCGTCATGACCGGCTCGCCCTTCAGCGCCGCGACAATGCCCTCCGCCACGTCGATCGAGACGCCGATCTGCGCCTCAACCGTGGACGCGCCAAGATGCGGCGTCAGCGTAATGCCCGGCACGCCGCGCAGTGGGTTGTCCTCCGCAAGCGGCTCCGACGTAAACACGTCGATGGCCGCGCCCGCGACCTGCCCGCTCTTCACCGCATCTGCAAGATCCTGCTCGTTGATGATGCCGCCGCGGGCGCAGTTCACGAAGCGCACGCCCTTCTTCATCTTCGCGATGTTGTCCTTGTTGAACATATCCCGGGTCTCGTTCGTCAGCGGCATATGAACCGTGACGAAATCCGAACGCTGGATGATGCCGTCGAGATCGACGAGCTCCAGGCCCATCGCCTGCGCCCTTTCCTCATTCACATAGGGATCGTAGCCGATGACCGTCATGCCGAAAGCCGCCGCGCGCTTCGCGATGCCGCTGCCGATGCGCCCGAGACCGACGATGCCGAGGGTCTTTCCCATCAACTCGACGCCCGTGTACTTCTTGCGATTCCACTCGCCCTTCTGGGTCGTCTCGTTTGCCACCGCGATATGGCGCGCCATCGCCAGCATCATACCCATCGTGTGCTCGGTAGCCGCCGTCGTGTTGCCGCCCGGGGAATTGATAACGATAATGCCGCGGTTCGTCGCCTCCGGCACATCGATATTGTCCACGCCGACGCCGGCGCGGCCGATGATCTTCAGATTCTTCGCCGCCGCCAATACGTCCTTCGTCACCTTCGACGCCGAACGCACAATCAGCGCGTCATAGTTCCCGATAGTCGCGACCAGCTCGTCCGCCGAGATCTTGTCCTTGACGTCGACCTCGAAGCCCGCCTCCCGCAAAATCTCAATACCGCGCGCCGAGACGCCGTCTGCTGCCAATACTTTCATTGACGCTTCTCCCCTTCATCATAGATTCAAAATTCAAAATACAAAATCCATAGATATTATAATGCCTTAGTTCAGAGTTTGTCAAAGACAAACTCTCCTCCGTGGCATTTCGACGAGGCAGAATTATTCTGCCTCGTCATATCATGTTAAAGAATGAAAATCCATGCTTATGGAAGAAAAGGATTCCTTTGGGCCGAAAATTTTCTGCCGATATTTTTCAAAGCGCCCTTTCCTTTTTTATCCGTTTCCTATATAATATAGGCAGGAATAGTTTATGTTTGTGCTGGAATTATGGGAAGGGAGTCTTACTTATGGCAACTGTCAGCGCAACTGCAAGAAACACAGGGATGATGTATCAGTTCGCGGCAAAATCGCTGAACGGCAGCACGTCGAACCGCTCGATGCAAGGGCTTCTCGGAGGCCTTTCCTCGTCGAACTCCGCATGGTCGAACATCACCAGCGCCGCGGGCAACGGGCTTTCGTATGCCAACGCCGTCGCGTCCAACCGCACCTCGCTTTCGAGCCTGCTTTCCGAATACGACTCGACGAAGAAGAAGTTCACCACCGAATACGGCTCTGCGATGAGCGATCTCGCCAAGGCCTCGAAAGCTTTGAAGGACACAAACTTCAATGTGTCCGAGGTCGGAGATTTGGCGAAAACGGCGGCAAGCACGACGACTGCCGACACGACGAAAACGGCGGACACGAAAACCGCCGCCGAGAAGAAAATCGAGGAAAACACGAAGGCCGCCGTCGGCGCGGTACAAGATTTTGCAAAAGCGTACAACAGCGCCGTCAATTTCCTGAAGGACAACAAGGACGTCTCGAACCGCGTCTCCGCGCTCTCGAATTCCTTCAACGACGCCGGGTACTTCGCGCGTTCGCTGTCCAAAGTCGGCGTCACGGTCAAATCCACCGGCGAGCTTTCCGTGGACACCGAGAGGCTCACGAAAGCGCTGAAGGACGACCCGAAGTCGGTGGAGAACATCCTCGGCAAGGACGGCTTCGCGGGGCGCACCGAGAAGAAGGCGGAAAACGCCCAGCGCCAGAGCGACAAGATGTTCCCGTCCGTCTCCTCGATGATGGGTTCCTCCGTCTCCGACGCGAAGCGCATGTACTCGGCGAACACGGTGAACCGCTCGATGGCTTACGAAAGTCTCGGCTCGCTGCTGAACATGTACTTCTGAAAAAGCCGCAAAAGGGCTGTCGCATGAAGACTAGGGCGTGTTGATTGAATG
>CAMVIO010000344.1 GCA_947167555.1 uncultured Selenomonadales bacterium | reverse complement strand
GCCGCCATCACCGAAAACGATATGGCGTCGCATTCATAAACGTCAAGAAACTGCATCACGTCAAAGGTATCCGCGTTCGCTTCCGCCGCCTTCTGCGCGTCCGCGATGGTACGCTCCGGCACAAGACGCAGATAATTGCAGACGTCGCCAAACTGCAAATCGGCGTCCACCAAACAAGCGCGATAACCCAAACGCGCCAACTCGGCGGCCATATTGATGGCGACCAGTGTCTTTCCTACCGCCGAAGCCGTGCTGAAGACCGTTATGACATTGCCACGACGCCCTTGCTCCTCCATGCGCGCGGCCTCCTTTCAAAAAAGTGCGAGGCTTTATTTCTGTTCGTCCGGCTGTTCCGGATTCTTGCTCTCACTGGAGCCTTTCTCTTCCTCGTCCGGCGGGAAACTCACCCGTGCCCAGGCGTTTCCAGGGCGCACCGAAGAACCCCCGCTCTCGCGCCATTTATTCACTTCTGCTGCCCGTTCGCTGCTGGCACGTGCGTATTCCTCCATTTTCGCCTTCGTCCTCGGGCGATTGCCTTTCGCATTCAAATTGGAAGCGATGTTTTTCTGTTCCTCCGCCTTCTCGGGTTCCGCCGTCTCAGGTGTCTCAACCGCAACGGTTTCCTCCGTCGCAGCAGATTCTTCCTGCGTCGTAGGTTCATCCGTCGCAATTGGTTCTTGATTTGCAACAGGCTTTTCCCCCGCTTCGGCGGCTACTGGGTCAATGGGCTCCTCGTCCGGCGGGAAATCCACCCGTTTCCAGGCATTTCCGGGACGCACGCGGGGCACATTGTTTTCACGGGCGCGCCACTCGGCTTCAACAGCCTCCTGCTCTTTGCGGGCCTTTTCTTCCACCGCCTTCTCTTCCGCGGCCTTTCGGTCCGCATTGAGGTCAACGTCTTTCCGTGCCTTTTCCTGCTCCTGCCCCTTGTTGTAATAGTCATGCATCTTGTCGGACATACGAGCCGGAGTGTCTTCGTCCACAATCACCGGCGTGATTAAAATCATCAATTCGCGCTTGTCCGTCGAAGTCGAGGTGTGCTTGAAAAATTCGCCGATGATGGGGATGCTCGAAAGCAGCGGAACCTTTGTCACCGTCTTCGTGTCTTCGGAATTCAGGAGACCGCCGATAACCATCGTGGAGCCTTCGTGCAAGTGGACGATGGAGTGAGCCTCCCGTGTCGTAATGGACGGAACGGAAGTGGTGCTGGTCGTGACCATGTGCGCGTAATCAAGGCGGCTGACGCCTGCATGAACTTCCGCCGTAATCATGCCGTCCTCTTCCACCGTAGGACGGATATTGAGCCGGATGCCGTAATCCTTCCACTTGATGGTAACGTTATCACCGTTTCCTGTAGGAACAGGGTACGGAATCTGGCCGCCGATAAAGATCTTTGCCTTAGCGCCGCTCATGGTAGAAACGCTGGGACGGGACAGCACCTTCGCTTTTCCTTCCGTAATCAGGAGATTCAGCGAAGCGTTAATGGCGGAAAAATGCCGCCAGAGCCAGTTATGGTTGTCCGCGTGGCCGACGACGCTTTCGCCGAAAGTAAACTCTCCGGCATCGCCCATCTCAACGGAAACAAAACCAGTATTCGTGTCGTCAACCGTCATCCCCGTAGTGCGATGATATTTAAGACCGATGTTCTTGGCGTCGTCCACGGAAATTTCAATGAGCTGCGCCTCCAAACGAATCTGCGAAGGCGACTCGATAGTCAAAAGGTCGACCACATTGTCATAGACCTTGTCGCTCTGATAATCAAAGCCATACTCAAATTCCTGGTCGCTGGTTATGTCGTCCGTGCTGCTCTTGGAGGAAGTGTTCTGGCTCACCTCGGCCTTGCCATTAGCGTAGAGAAGTGCCACTTTCATTGCCATATCGTGCTCGATCTGGTTTTTGACCGTGCCGCGGAGGAGCACCCTCCGACCGCCGCCCGTTTTGTCGCTCACCACTTGCACCCGAACCCTTGGCAGGCCGATGGCGCGTTGAATAGCCCGTGCCTGCCCAATGTCGTCAATACCCACGTTTACGACGTAGTCCTCTATCGTACCGTCCTCATACCAGACAAACAATGTTGTGGAGCCGGGGGCGATACCCACAATCAACACCTGCGAGTCGAATCCCGAAGGCCGCACAATATCCGCCACTTCCGGATTAGCGATGGCGATATTCGTAATCGGCATTTCCCCTTCAAAGAGGAAACTTCCGTTCAAGTCGATATCAATATATGCCGCCGCCTGCGCCACCGGAGAGAAAAAGGTTGTGCCCATGACGCCAAGCGCCGCGACGCCGTATTTCCATCGGTTCATGCCTTAACGCCCCCTGGTCGATTTTGTTCCGCGAATAATCTCCATGTCGCCGCCGGAATCTGAAGTCCCTGCGGCCGGAGCGGCGGCCGGTGCCCTCTGCGGCGCAGCCGCTGGAGGCGTCGGCGCGGCCGACGTTTGCGGAGCGCGTCCCTTGCTGAATGAGTATTCCGTTTCCAACATATACATATTTTGCGGCTTGAAGGGACGAAGAGCGAGGTAAATCTGTCCGGCTTGCTCCGCCGCCCACAGCGGCCTCCCCTCTTCCGCCCGTCCACCCTCTGCCGCTCTGTCCAGATCTCCACCTGCCGCCGCCTGCTCGGAGAGCTGGGCGAGGAGCAGTTCTGGCGGCTCATCCAGGTGATGGAGGCTGACCGCGTATCGAAATGGCGTGACCGTGCCGATTCCCGCGAGCGCATCGACCTCATGGAGGACTGCCTGAACGGTCACATGACGCAGGGGCTGTGCGGCGGCATCAGTGACCTTGCAATTGACGGCAGCGACCTGATCGCCCTTGGCTGTCAGGGCAGGGCGATCGGCG
>CAMVIO010000343.1 GCA_947167555.1 uncultured Selenomonadales bacterium | reverse complement strand
GTGGCGGCTTACGGCGGGCGGCGCGACGTCATGAGCTTCGTTTCCCCTGCGGGGCCGGTTTATCAGGCGGGCACGCTCTCCGGAAATCCGTTGGCGATGACGGCGGGTATCGAGACGCTGAAAATCCTGACCGAGGAACCGGAGCCGGGCGAACCGGACTATACGCGAAAGTTGTCATTGAAAACAAAGACTGTCGTGCAGGGACTGGAGCAGCGCGCGAAAGCGGCGGGGATTCCCGTGCAGGTGCATCAGGCGGGCTCGATGTTCGGCATGTTCTTCAGCGCGAACGAGGTTTACGACTATGCGACGGCGGCGGCGGCGGATCAGGAAGCGTTCAAGGTCTGGTTCCGCGCGATGCTGGAGGAAGGCATCTATCTCGCGCCGTCGCAGTTCGAGACGATCTTCATGAGCGGCGCGCATACCGACGCCGATATAGAAAAGACATTGGCGGCGGCGGAAAAAGGTTTTGCCGCGGTGAAAAAATACAGGCAGGGTTGAGAAAGGCGGTGGCTTTGTGAACAACTTCACTTATTGCGTGCCGACGGAAATCATTTTCGGGCGCGGCGCGGAAGAGCAGACGGCGGCTGCGGTCAAGCGGCACGGCGGGCGGCGCGTGCTTTTGGTGTTCGGCGGCGGCAGCGCGAAAAAGAGCGGGCTGCTCGATACGATCGAGAAGCAGCTTGATGCGGCGGATATTCGCTTCGAGGAATTCGGCGGCGCCCAGCCGAACCCGACGCTTTCCCATGCCCGGGAAGGCGTGAAACGCGCGGCGACTTTCGGCGCGGATCTCATTCTCGCGGTGGGGGGCGGCAGTGTCATCGACACGGCGAAGGCGATTGCCCACGGCGCGGCGAATCTCGACACGGACATCTGGGATTTTTGGCTCGGAAAGAAAAAAGTGGAGCGGACTTTGCCCGTGGGCGTTGTGCTGACCATCGCGGCGGCGGGCAGCGAGACCAGCGACTCGTCGGTGCTGACGGACGAAACGACGGGCAAGAAGCGCGGCCTCAATATCGCGCTGAACCGCCCTGCGTTTGCCATCATGAATCCGGAGCTGACCTACACGATTCCCCGCGCGCAGCTTGCGGCGGGCATCGCGGATATCTTCATGCACACGCTGGACCGCTATATGACGCGTGAAACGGGCAACAACTTCACCGACCGCGTCGCGGAATCTCTGATGAAGAACGTGGTGCGCTTCGGTAGGAAGGCCATGACGAACCACCGCGACTACGAAGCCATGAGCGAACTGATGTGGTGCGGCAGCGTGTCCCATACCGATTTCACGGGGCTCGGGCGCACGAAGGATTTCAGCGTTCACAAGCTGGCCCATGAACTCAGCGGCAAATACGGCGTGACGCACGGCGAGAGCCTGACGGTGATGTGGCCGGCCTGGGCGAGGGAAGTCTATCTTGACGCGCCGGAGCGGTTCGCGCAGTACGCGGAAAACGTCTGGGGCGCGACGATCGGCACGACGGAGGAAAAAGCCCGTGCGGGCATCCGAGAGACCGAGGAATTTTGGCGCGGGCTGGGTCTTCCGCTGTCCTTCACCGAGATCGGCATCGGCGAATTGGACGAGGCGGCGATTGCGGCTCTCGCCGACAGCTGCACCGACGGCGGTAAGAAGACCGTCGGCGCTTTCCGTCCGATTGACAGGGAAACGGCGATTACCATTTATCGTCGTGCAAACCATTGAAGCGGGAAACAGGGCGGCGTTTCCTGCGTCGCCTTTTCTGCGGCGCGGCGTGCGTTCTTGCGTTGTGTTCTTTCACGGGCGAAACAATCGCATGGGGCGAGGGGAGGCATTTTGCCGTGCCGGAGCATACTCGGCAGCTGCCGCGCTCGGCGCAGGTGGACAAGGTGCGGCTGACCTGGCCGCTGATTCCGGGCGCGGTGCGTTATCAGGTGGTGCTGCTGTCCGCGCCGGAGCATAAGCAGGAAAACGTCGTCTACGCGGAAACGGTCTCGGCGGCGGGAACGGAAATCCTGCTGGAGGCGCTTCACGGCGTGCCTTTTGATAAAACGTATTGGCAGATCTGCGGCCTTCGTCTCGACGGGTCGCCCGTCGGCACATTTTCCGCGCCGAAACCGTTGGCCGAGGGCGAGCGCCGTCCCGTGTCGCCGTTGATCTTGTCCGAATACGCAAAAATGCCGGAGACGCCGATCTACCTTGTCTACGCGTGGGTGCCGGTGCAAAAGACCAGTTCCTACGAGGTCGAGGTCTGGCGCGAGGAGGTCGGCAGGCGGGAACGCGTGCGTCACTACTATACGTATGAACCGGTGCTTTACGACAATGTACCGCTGGGGCTGAAGGGCGAATATTCGTGGCGCGTCCGCGCCCTGGACGGCAACGGGCGGAAGTGGAGCGACTGGTCGGAGCCGGAAAGATTTTCCGTGCATGCGCCGGTGGCAGTCGCGGCTCTCGGCGACAGCATCACTCACGGCGGCGGCGCGGTGATGACGCCGCCTTCACGTGCGCTGTATTGCTGGGAGAGTTACGCCGGTCTGCCCGTCAAGAACCTCGGACGAAGCGGCGACAGCACTTACGATTTGCTGCAACGGTTCGAGCGGGACGTGCTGCCCTTCGAGCCGAAATATCTGGTCATCATGGGCGGCGTCAACGATTTCCGCGTCGGCGCGCCCGCTTATGCCTCAATCCAGCGCCTTGCGCTCCTGGCGGAAAAATGCCGCGCGCACAATATCACGCCCGTATTCGCGACGGCGACGCCGATTTGCCCGCGCCTGATGGCAAAAGTCTGGGAAATCGAACCGGCGGCGTGGAGCTGGAAGGCCGAGCAACGCGCGATCAACGAATGGATCATGTCGCAGCCCTACGCGGTGGACGTGGCGACGCCGCTG
>CAMVIO010000342.1 GCA_947167555.1 uncultured Selenomonadales bacterium | reverse complement strand
TAGATAAGGCAATCCGATTTGACATCATATCGTTCTGCAGGTGATCCGTCATGACAAACAAGCTTTTTGCCTCAAACAGAATCAGAAAGGTTTTCCCGGGGCTATGCCTGCTGCTCTTGCTGGCGGTCCTCCTGCCCGCAGTCTCTTTTGCCGACGTGCAGGAAAAAAAGACCGTGCGGGTGGGCTGGTTTGAATCGCCCTTCAATATGACGGATTCCTTTGGCGGGCGTTCCGGGTTTGCCTACGAATACCAGCAGAAGATTGCCGCCTATACCGGCTGGGAGTATGAATATGTGAGCGCGAGCTGGCCGGAACTCTTGCAAATGCTGGAGCGGGGCGAAATCGACCTTTTGGGAGACGTTTCCTACAAAGAAGAGCGGACGCCGTACATGCTGTATTCCGCACTGCCCATGGGGGAAGAGGAATATTATGTCTATGTTTCAAGCCGCAATACGAGGATCAGCCTGGACGACTACGCCTCCTTCAACGGGAAACGGGTGGGCATAAACAAGGGCAGCGTGCAGAAGGATGTTTTTGCCGCGTGGACGGCAAAGTACGGTATAGAAACGGAAATCGTGGAACTGTCGGGCGGCGAAAAAGATTCTCTGGGCATGCTGAGCAGCGGCGAGCTGGATATGTATGTGGGAACGAACATCATCAAGAAAGGGGACGGCGACGACGCTCCCATCCCCATTTGCAGCGTGGGCTCCTCCCCGTTCTTCTTCGCGGTGAGCCGAAACCGCCCCGACCTGCTGCGGGAGCTGGACGCCGCCATGAGCAAGATACAGGATGAGAGCCGATACTACAGCCAGCAGATGTATAAAAAATATTTCTACATCAACGCTTACAGCGCGTACCTCACGCCGACCGAAGTCGACTGGCTGGCGCGCCGCGGCGTCATCCGGGTGGGCTACCGGGCCGACTATCTCCCTTACTGCGCAAAGGACAGCAACACGGGAACGCTGACGGGCGCCCTGAAGGATTACCTGGAAATCGCTTCCTCCGGCGTGAAAAACGCGAATCTGGTCTTTGACCCCGCGCCGTTCCCCACCGTGGAAGCCGCGCTGGAAGCGCTGCAAAAAGGGGAAATCGACTGCGTCTTCCCGGTCAACTTCACGGATTACGAAGGCGAAAAGGCGGGGGTATTGGTGACCTCGTCGCCCATGCACGCAGACATGCTCGCGGTGGTGCGGAAAGACGACCGCGAAAAGTATTCGCTGAAAGAAATCGAGAGCGTCGCCTATGTGAAAGGCAACCACTACCATGAAAATTTCGTAAAGAAATATTTCCCGAAATGGGAAGTCAAGCTCTGCGACAAACGGGAAGACCGGCTGCGGGCGGTGGCCTCCGGCGAGGCGGACTGCTTCCTGATTTCCCTGTACCGGCTCAACAGCATTGCCGACCAATGCAATCAATTCAAGCTGACGTCGCTTTCCACCGGGGAAGACATCAGCCTGTCCTTCGCCCTTCGGCGGGACGACGCCCAGCTCTACTCCATCCTCAACAAAGTCAACAACCTTGTGCCGGAAGGCCCGATCTATTCCGCGCTGGCAGGATATTCCTATGAAGACAAGAAAGTCAGCTTCACGGATTTCGTAAAGGACAATTTCGTCCCGTTCGTCGCCGCCGCCGCCACGATCGCCACGCTCCTGCTTTCCCTGTCGCTGTACAGCGCGAAGACGCGGAAACAAGCGAAGGAAAGGCAGCGGCTCATCTCCGCGGCGGAGAACGACGAGCTGACCGGCTTGTTCAACCGGGGCTTTTTCTATGAATACGCCCGGCATTTCCTTGACACGTATCCAGACTTAAAAATGGACGCCATCGTGCTGAACATAGAGCAGTTCCAGCTTGTCAACGAATTGAACGGAAGGGACTTCGGCGACCGGGTATTGTGTTTCCTGGGCGAAGAAATAAAAACGTTCCTGGGGGGGACGATAGGCATCGCCAGCCGCATCGAGGCGGACCGGTTCGATATTTACTGCAAGCATCTGGAAGACTATCAGGCGCTGCTGGACCGTTTCCAGAACCGGCTGAATGAATTATCGCCAAGCGCCAGCATCCGCCTGCGCATGGGCGTCATGCCCTGGCAGGAGGAGCTGGGATCGGATCAGGCCTTTGACCGCGCGTGGTCGGCCTGCAACCGGGTGCGGGGCGGCAACAGGCACCTGATGATTTACAATCAGGAAATACACGCCCGCGAAAACTACAACCAGCGCCTGCTGAACGATCTCCGGCGGGCGGTGGAGCAGCGGGAATTCAAGGTATTCTACCAGCCCAAATACAACATCCAGTGCGACCCGCCCCGGCTGACCAGCGCGGAAGCGCTGATACGCTGGCAGCATCCGGAGCTGGGCCTGATCCCGCCCGACGATTTTATCCCGCTGTTCGAGGGCAACGGCCAGATCAGCATTGTCGACAAGTACGTATGGGCGGAGACGGCCCGGCAGATTGCCGCCTGGAAGGAAAAGTACGGCGTCGTCCTGCCGGTTTCGGTCAACTTGTCCCGGGTAGACGTGTTCGATCCGAAGCTGGAGGAAATCCTTGACGGCCTGGTAAAGGACAACGGGCTGGAACGTCGGACCCTGCACCTGGAAGTGACGGAATCCGCTTACACGGAAAACGCGGAAGAGCTGCTGAAGGTCATAGAAAGACTGCGGAGCAAGGGCTATGAAATCGAGATGGACGACTTCGGCTCCGGCTATTCCTCGCTGAACCTGCTTTCCTCCATGCCGGTGGACATCCTGAAAATGGACAGGGGCTTCATCCGAAACATCGAGCACAGCGAGCAGGACTTCCGCCTGGTGAAGCTGATCCTGGACATCGCAAAAAACCTGAAAATGCCCGTCATCGCGGAAGGCGT
>CAMVIO010000341.1 GCA_947167555.1 uncultured Selenomonadales bacterium | reverse complement strand
GTAAGATTACACTTGTTTTGACAATCGGGAATAACAGAAAAACGGCTATGCGAACTGTACGCATCTCGTACACATCGCATGACCGTTTCTTTTTTTGCTTTCAATCCCTCTGCCGCTCAATGATAATATAGTTTTACAAATACGTTTTAATTTTATTACACTGTACAATATAGGGAAACACCACAAAAAGAAACCGCCTCACCATCGCAGATGAAGCGGCTGACTCTATTCCTATTTCAGAGACTAACTTATATTATGCTTGTTTATCGTCATTGTCCCCAGAATTCGTATGCGACGCATGCTCAAAAAGTATAAGAAAAGTCGCATAGAAAAACGCAATCGGCGTAAGCCACAACCAAAAACTTGTCATCGACGTAGTCACTTCAGATTCATATATACATTTCGAAATTATCATGAGTACAATAACCCCACCAATTCCAGCACCAGAAATTCCATAAAGAAAGCTTCCATAACTGAGTTTAATTCCGTAAAAAATGAAACCGGCTGTACCTATAACTGGGAATAGTCCGATCCATTTCCACCCTGCCGTTAAAAAACTCAATACGTATCCTATGATAAGGGCTATTACGAATTTAACTACACTCATATTAGTCTTCCTTTCTTCAACAATGGCAAGCTGATATTACAATTACATCGGCTTGTTTGTTATGTCGTCAATTTTCCATCCCGCTTTGGTCCAGACATAAATAGCCGTTCCCTGGAAATATTGTGTACCGCCGGGATTATCTACAGCTTTTAAGGTATAGGTCAGGACCGCTTGGCTACCCGATTGGGACTCGACTTTCACATTAGACACCGTACTGTTGACCGTAGTGCGGAAACCAGCTTCCCAATCATCATACGGTGCAGAATCTCGGAAATCCTTACTCAAAAAAAGATAGGCTTTTCGATAGTCCTTGTTTGTGATATTCTGATGAAACGCTTGAAGTATCTGTTCCGGCGTTGCAGGATATTGCGACACGGTTGAATCAGAGTTTGTTGGAGCGGGCTGCGGCTTTGATGTCGCTGGAGGCGTTGCAGGCTTTGAATTTGTCTCGGGCGGTTTAGGTGTTGCGACGGTTGTTTGCGCACCAATCGGCATTTTCTCCGTCTTTGAGGTTTTTTCCTCATCTTGAACCACATACCAACCACCAACAAAAAACAAAACAACCACTGCAACAATCCATTTCATCATTCCCCCTGATGAATCACGAAACTGTTGGTTTTCAAATTTGACAATCTTGCCACCTTTTATCAGGTACAACACAAACGGCCAAAATGTCCAGCTTGCCAATTTACCAAATGTGTAATTGCACCCCAAATGTAAACTTTCTCCAGGCTTGATTTCAAAGGAAAATGGACGACTGTCCCCAGTCAGGTTCTTTCCAATACCACGAGCAACATCAATAGTACGTGCCGACAATGTATGCTTCCCTGCGGGAATCTGAAATACTTGACGGCTATCGTTTTTCACACGTCCTATTTCGATGTCGTCCAAAAATATCGCAAAATCCAGCTTCATATTAAAGAAACGCCACTCTCGCACAATTTCGAGTGTCGCAGTTTGCTGCTGCTTGTCTGGAAGAGCTGCTTCCGTCTGGACGATAGATTCTTCATGCCCGACACGGGCTCCGCATTTCGCGCAAAACTTGGCATTTTCTTCCAATCCTGCGCCACATTCTGAACAAAATTTTACCATCTTCAATCCCCCATATCATCGTCGTCAAATCATCTTATGAAATTTCGCCGCGCAGTGAAAATATTTGGGCGTCTTTTGCAAATCTTCTTTTCCGTCCGGCACATCGTCATCGGCAACATACCCCGCCAGATAAACAATAGTGCCGACGAGCCGCCCGACATCCTGCTTCCATGCATCCGGAAGAGCGCCGTTCGTCACAATTGCGTGCGCTTCGGCAAATGCTTCCACCTCGTAAACAACCACCCGCAAAGGGGCTTGCCCGGCTTGACAAGCGGCAATCATGCGCTCCACTTTGTCGCCTTGCAATAAGAGAGGAATCAATTCCAATGTTTCCGTTCGCTTGATAAAGGGGCGTTCCCCGTATCGCGCCTTGAAGGCCTCAACAACGAATTGGACACGTTTTTCCATTGTCCCCATCTCCTTTTCATTTGCGATTTCAGCAAAATTTCATTTGTTTCATTATAATGTGCTCTTTTTACAAAATCAAGCAGTTTGTGTATTTATCACAATTCCATCCTCGCTATTATTGCTATGTTCTATAATATTTTTGACAATATCGCAAAATCGGGGTGTGGATTGTGAGCAATAAGCAAATTGGCGAGAGAATTGCCGATCTCCGAACCGACCATGATATGCAACAGGGCGAGCTCGCCAAGATCTTGGGCATTGACCGAAGCGCCTTGAGCCGAATCGAGAAAGGGCATCGCTCCATCCGCGAGGACGAGCTTCTGTGCATTGCCCGCCATTTCCGCGTCACGACCGATTACCTGCTCGGCAACGACTCGCCCCCGCAGGCTGTGAACGAATCCTACTACACCAGCCGCGAAAAAGAACTTCTCCGAAAATACCGCGCCATCAGCCGCGAGAACAAAAACCTTTTAGACGCCCTGCTCGATTCCTTTTACCGATCAAATTCCACCGACGGCGAAAAACCGCAAAACCGATAAAACCGCCCCCGCACCGCGAAATATATGCGGCACGAGGGCGGTTTCGTTGACTTAGGAACGCGGGAGCGTGTATAATGAAGCTAAAAGGCGGTGAAAATATGCCGGAAATCACAAGATTTTACGGAATTGTCATCAAGATGTTTTTCATGAACCCAGCCATATTCACGCGCTATACGGCGAGTACATGGGCGAGTTCAACATCCAAACACTGGAAA
>CAMVIO010000340.1 GCA_947167555.1 uncultured Selenomonadales bacterium | reverse complement strand
CCTTGAAAGAAAGGTGGAGGAATCAAGCCTATGATGTCCAACGAAAACCCAATCACCATCCTGGTCATTGACGATGATGAATTCTGTCTCGAGATGGCGACAACGATTTTGAAAGAGAATTTTCCGTACAGAATCCTGACGGCGCTTTCGGGCATGGATGGCGTCGATGTGCTGAAGAAAAACACCGTGCATCTCATATTGCTCGATGTGACGATGCCGGGGTGGAACGGTTTCAAGACGCTCTCGGTCATACGCGAACACACATTGATGAAAGACATCCCGGTCATCATGCTGACCGCCTCCGCCGATCGTGATTCTGTAATCAAAGCCAGTCAGCTCAAGGTGGAGGACTATATCCGAAAGCCTTTCGAGCCGGACGAACTTGTCAGCCGCGTTTCAAAGGCTATCTGGGAACACTGGCAGGATCAGAACCTTGATATGCTGGGATCGAGCCTTGACGATTTGCTCAAAGGTTTTGACTTGAACTGACGGCTTGCGCCGAAAAAAAGGATTGGTCACATGAAGGTGAAAACTTCATGTGACCAATCCTTTTTTTGTAGGGGAAATCGTCCGAGTCCATGTTGCGTATTTTACTCCGGCAGGACTTCCAGCCAGTAGCCGTCCGGGTCTGAGATGAAATAGATTCCCATGGCCTGATTCTCGTAGCAGATGCAGCCCATCGCCTTGTGCTTCTCATGGGCGGCGTCGAATTCCTTTGTCGTGAAGGCCAGATGGAACTCGTTGTCCCCGAGATTATACGGCTCCTTGCGGTCCTTCAGCCAGGTCAGCTCCAGCAGGTGGGGGCTCTGGAAGGCGTCCCCGAGATAGACGATGATGAAGCCCTCGCCGTTGATGCGGCGAACCTCCTTGAGGCCCAGCGCTTCCTCGTAAAAACGCATGCTGCGCTCCAGGTCCAGCACGTTGATGTTGTTGTGGGCGAATCGAAACATAAATACCGCTCCCTTGCTTATAATTTCAGGAAATGTCTGTTGCCGCTATATTATTTTGACTCCTGCGATCATCAATTTTCGTGACAGTGATGGCCGTCGCCGTGGTGGTGACTGCAATGGTCGTGCCCATGTTCGTGGTGATGACCGCAATTCCCGTGTTCATGGTCATGGTCGTGGTGATCGCAATGGGCGTTCGGGTCGAAAGCCAGCGTTCCCTCCGCGAGCGCCCTTGCCGCCTCGTCCGCGCTTCCCTGTACGCCGGCGTAGAGCTTGATGCCGACGTCGGCCAGCGCCATCTGCGCGCCCATGCCGATACCGCCGCAAATCAGCGCGTCGACCTTGGCCGCCTGCAGGAATCCCGCCAGCGCGCCGTGCCCGCTTCCGTTGGTATCAACGACCTGCTCTCCCGTGATTTTTCCGTCTTCTACATCGTACAGCTTGAACTGTTCCGTATGTCCGAAGTGTTGAAAAATCTCTCCGTTGTCATAAGTAACCGCGATTCTCATTGTAATACTTCCTTTCTCCATAATATCCTGCCGGATTTCCACCGGCGCAAACTCACAGCAGCCGCCGGCGATCAGGAGACGCTTCCCATGAACGAGGGCCTCCGCGACCTTCTTCCTCGCGCTGTCGTAAATAGCGGTAACCGTGGTGCGGGCAATGTTCATCCTGGACGCGCAGGCTTCCTGGTTCAGCCCTTCGTCGTCCAAAAGGCGCAAAGCCTCAAATTCATCCACCGTCATCCGGACGCTCTCGTCGGCGTCTATGTCATCGGGCGAAAAGCTGCGATAGACCGGCAGCCGCTCGATCTTGCGGCATCTGACTGGTCTCGGCATAAGCATCTCCTTTCCGACATATGTCGAAAATTATTATATGAAAGAAAATGACATATGTCAATTATCCAAAATAAATCAATGAAGCAACTGTCGGCAAAACTGCAGCGATACTTGCCGCCGCGTCAGCCTCTCTCCCTTCCAAAGTTTTTTTCAGGCAGGCAGGAAAAATCCTTTCGGGGGGAGAATGTTCAAGACGTAGTATCTTTCATTGAATAACGGAATGAAAGGAGCCGATTTCGATGAAAAAATGTTCACGCCGTGATTTCGTAAAACTGATGGGGCTGGCTGCTCTGAGCCCGATGATTCCGATCGGCGGAAACGGCGCGGGATATTCCTCCGCGCTGGCAGCCGACAGGAACACCGGGACGTATGACATCAAGCACGGAGAAGTGCAGATCTTTCCCATCAACGAGAATACCTGGCGGATACAGGAAGACATGGTCCGCAGTTTCCTCCTGGCCGGAACGAAGGAAGCGCTGCTGATCGACAGCGGATTCCACGTGCCAAACATGAAAGCGGTTGCCGAGAGCCTGACGAGTCTTCCCGTGAAACTGCTGAATACCCATGCCGATCGGGATCATGTGGGAGGCAACAACGAATTCGGGACGTTCTATATGAGCATGGCCGAGGCCTCAAACTATTACCACGGCGAGAACAGGAAAGGCGTCATCGTTCCGATAGAGCACGGGGACAAACTCGACCTCGGGGACCGTGAGCTTGAGATCATCGGGCTGCCGGGGCATACGCCGGGCAGCATTGCCGTTCTGGATGTGAAGAACCGCGTGCTGATCAGCGGCGACCCGATACAGGACGGGAACATCTATATGTTCGGCGTCCAAAGGGAGCTTCACGCCTATGTGCTGAGCCTGAAGCGCCTGGAAAACTTTAAAGACCGATTCGACACCATTTACCCGGCTCACGGCAGCTTCCCTGTTTCCCCGGATTTGATTGCCCCGCTTTACACGGGCGTCGAGCGAATCCTGGCCGGAAAAGTGCAGGGGGAAGACGACGCCCGGAACGGAGTTCCCATAAAGAAATACGATATCGGAGTCGCGACGATTCTCGGCGACGGCAAATAA
>CAMVIO010000339.1 GCA_947167555.1 uncultured Selenomonadales bacterium | reverse complement strand
GAGGAAATCTGGAGCTCGATGGTCACGGTCATGAAGGAGGCGCTGGAAAAGGCGAACCTGACCGCGGGCAATCTTTCCGCCATCGGCATTACGAACCAGCGCGAGACGGCAGTGGTCTGGGACAAGAACACCGGGCGCCCCGTCTACAACGCGATTGTCTGGCAGTCCCGGCAGACGGCGGACATCTGCGAGGATTTGAAACGGCAGGGGCTTTCCGACGAATTCCATCATAAGACAGGACTTGTCATCGACGCGTATTTCTCCGGCACGAAGGTCAAATGGATTCTCGATCATGTGGACGGCGCGAGGGCGGCGGCTGAGAAGGGGGATCTTCTCTTCGGCACCATCGATTGCTGGCTGATCTGGAAGCTGACGGGCGGCCGCGTGCATGTGACCGACTACTCGAACGCTTCCCGCACGCTGATGTATAACATACATGAACTGAAATGGGACGAGGATTTGCTTCGTTATCTGACTGTGCCAGTCTCGATGCTGCCACAGGTTCGCGCGTCCAGCGAGGTTTATGGCGAGACCGACGCGAAGGTCATCGGCGGTCCCGTTCCGATTGCGGGCGCGGCGGGCGACCAGCAGGCGGCGCTGTTCGGGCAGAACTGCTTCGAGCCGGGTACGGCGAAGAACACTTATGGCACCGGCTGCTTCATGCTGATGAATACCGGCACGAAAATCCACGAGTCGAAAAACGGCCTCGTGACGACGATTGCCTGGGGCGTAGACGGCAAGGTCGAGTACGCGCTGGAAGGTTCGATTTTCGTTGCGGGCTCCGCGATACAGTGGCTGCGCGACGGCCTGCGGATCATTGACGCCGCTCCCGATTCTGAGTGGGTGGCGAAGCGGGTGCCCGACGCGGGCGGTGTCTATATGGTTCCCGCGTTTGTCGGACTCGGCGCGCCGTATTGGGACATGAACGCGCGCGGCATGATTATCGGCCTGACCCGCGGTACGACGAAGGGACATATCGTTCGTGCTACGCTGGACTCGATGGCGTACCAGACCCGCGACGTTTTGAGCGCGATGGAGGCCGACTCCGATATTCGCCTCGCTTCGCTGAAGGTGGACGGCGGCGCGGTGGCGAACAATATGCTGATGCAGTTCCAGGCGGATATCCTAGGCGTTCCCGTCGAGCGCCCGCAGTGCATCGAGACGACGGCGATGGGCGCGGCGTATCTGGCGGGACTCGCCACGGGCGTTTGGTCGTCGAAAGAAGAGCTCAAGAAGAGCTGGAAGCTTGATCTGCGCTTTGAGCCGAAGATGTCGAAGGACGAGGCGGACGGCCTTTATAAAGGCTGGCGCAAAGCGGTCAAGCACGCGATGCATTGGCTGGATGAGGAGTAAGGGGAAGGAGAGAAGATTATGGATAATTTGCTTGGCGAGTTTATGGGGACGTTGGTTCTTATCGTGTTCGGCTGCGGCGTCAACGCGAATATGGCGCTGAAGAAGACCTGCGGCAACGGCGGCGGCTGGATCTGCACGACGACGGGCTGGGCCTTTGCCGTTTTGCTCGGCGTTTACACCTCGGTGGCGCTGGGCGCGCCCCAGGGAGACCTGAATCCTTCCGTTACGTTGGCGAAAACGCTGGCGGGTATTTACACGCTTCAGCAGTGCGTCGCCACTTCTCTTGTGCAGATTGCCGGCGGCGTCGCGGGCGGCATTATCGTCTGGCTCGCGTATCTGCCGCACTGGGCGGAAACCGAGGACGGCCCGACGAAACGCGGCGTGTTCTGCACGGCTCCGGCGGTACGGAATATCCCGGCGAACTTTATCGCCGAGACGATTGCGACGTTCTTCCTGATGTTCGTGATCTGGATGATTTTCGCGAAGCCGAACGGTCCGCTGCCCGCAGGCTTCGGACCGTATCTGGTCGCGATGCTGATCTGGGCGCTCGGACTTTCCCTCGGCGGCCCGACGGGCTACGCGATGAACGCTGCCCGCGACCTCGGCCCGCGCATCGCGCATCTTCTCGTGCCGATCCCGAACAAGGCCGACTCCGATTGGAGCTACGCCTGGGTTCCCGTCGTCGCTCCTCTCTGCGGCGGAATGCTCGCTTATTTCGTCGCGCATATCTTCGGCATTGTGTAACTGAATAGAATATAAAAAGCTGCCGTGTCCAAAACGCACGGCAGCTTTTTTGTAAAATGAAAGCCGCGCCCGGTGATAGGGGGCACCGGGCGCGGCGAAGGGAGATGAGAAAGGGGCAATCGAGGCCGCCGTGCTATAAAGCAACGGCCTCACCATTTCTTTTCGACACTTATATTACACTGAACGAATGAAAAGAATGTGGAGAGAATCTTAATCTTTCATCAGAAAAATGGCTTGCGCGAGAGAGCGCAAAAATTCCGATGGGAAGTTGTTGACAAACAAAATCCCGCACGCTATAATATGCCTTGCGGTTCGGTCGAAGACCTCGGCTTGGCCGGACGGGGACAATGCGGAAGTAGCTCAGTGGTAGAGCATCACCTTGCCAAGGTGGGGGTCGCGGGTCCGAGTCCCGTTTTCCGCTCCATGATCTTTACCCGCATACCACATGGTGTGCGGTTTTTCTTTTGGGCCTATAGCTCAGTTGGTTAGAGCAGCCGGCTCATAACCGGCCGGTCCTTGGTTCGAGTCCAAGTGGGCCCACCAAAAACGGGTAGGTGCCCGAGTGGTTAAAGGGAACAGACTGTAAATCTGTCGCCTAGCGGCTACGCTGGTTCGAATCCAGCCCTGCCCACCAATCGAATATTTCTCGCTTAAAAAAGTTCTTGACAAAGGACTTTTCGCGAGGTAATATATAAAAGCTGACCGACGAGCGAAGCTCACGGTCAGGGGTGTTCCTTGAAAACTGAACAATGCAGAAATGAATCATCTAGATTCAAGCCAG
>CAMVIO010000338.1 GCA_947167555.1 uncultured Selenomonadales bacterium | reverse complement strand
TTTTTCTGGGACAATCTGCTGCGGACGGCGGCGCTGCTCCTGGCGCTTTTGGCGGCGCTCTTTTTCGCGAGCCGCAAGGCGGCGGATCGCTTCGTGAAGCCTGTTCTCGCGCTGACGGCGGGGGTGCGCGAAATCTCGGGCGGCAATCTCGACAAGAAAATCGACGTCAAAACGGGCGACGAGATCGAGCAGCTCGCCGACAGCTTCAACCACATGACCGACGAACTCCAAACCTATATCCGGAATCTCGCGCGGACAACGGCGGAAAAGGAGCGAATCGAAACGGAGATTTCCGTGGCGGCGCGCATACAGGCGGGCATCCTGCCGAAGCATCTTCCGGCGCGGACCGAGATGGATCTGGCGGCGTCCATGACGCCCGCGAAAGAAGTGGGCGGAGACTTTTACGATTTTTATTTCCTCGACGATTGCCATCTGGTGGTCACGGTGGCGGACGTCTCGGACAAGGGCGTGCCCGCCGCGCTCTTCATGGTGGCCGCGAAGACGTTGCTGAAGGAATCGGCCCTGACGATGGGGCCGGGGGACAATTTGCCGGTCGGCGCAAAAGCGGCGCATCCTGCGCCTGCGCCGACACTAAGCCCTCCATGGCTGTCGGAAGCGGTGGCGCGGACGAACGACCGCCTCGCGGAGGCCAACGACGAGGGGATGTTCGTCACGGTGTTTACCGGTGTGCTGGACATTCGGAACGGGGATTTCACCTATGTGAACGCGGGCCACAATCCGCCGCTTCTCCGCCGGAACGGAAACTTCGAGTTCCTGCCCGTCGCCGCCGGGCCGATGCTGGGCGCGATGGGCGGCATGGCTTTCCCTGCGGAGCGGCTGACGCTCTCGGCGGGGGATATGCTCTTTCTCTACACCGACGGCGTAACGGAGGCGATGAACGAAGCAAAGGAAATGTTCACGGGGGAACGTCTGAAAGAGACGCTTTCCGACCGGGCGGCGGGCAAATCGTCGGCGGAGGTTCTTGCGGCGGTGCGGGAGGCGGTCAGCGCCCACGCGGACGGGGCGGAGCAGTCCGACGATATAACGATGCTGGGACTTGTATTTCAAGGATAGCGTGAAAGGAAGGATGATTTGCATGGTAACAGAGAAAAACGGCTGGACGATATGGAGCGTCAGCGGGCGGCTGGATAGGCTCACCTCCGTGAAAGTCGGAGAGGAGGCGGACAAAGTTTTCGCGACGGCGGAAAAATTCGCCGTGGAAATGAGCGGATTGGAGTATCTGTCCAGCGCGGGCATCAGGATTCTCCTGAGCCTGACGAAAAAAGCGAAAGCCGAGGGCAAGGATTTCGCGCTGGTAGGCGCCGCGGGCATGGTAAAGGCGGTGCTGGTGGAGACGCGGATGGATATGTTCGCGAAAATCTTTGGGTCGACAGAGGAGCTTCCTTGAGTACGGAATCGAATACGGGCACAGAAAAAACGGGCGCGGAAGGATGACGCTTGATGGCCGGCGAGTCCATGCTGATGATTGCCTTGCTCTCGTCTGCTGCTCAAACTTTTTTGTCCGGCTGTCCGATTTGCTATTGCAATTTGCCTGTGTCTTTTGTTTTTATGGTATGATGGAAAAGGAAAATGCGCCGGTACTCTGGGGGACTGAAAAATGGGAATTGCGTTTGCGGGGCACGCGCGGTGAATCGGGATTCGCTGGAAGGTCTGCTGCGGGAGATGGAGCAGTGCGCGAAGGCGCGCGAAGTGCCGATTCTGGCTGAGGCGGCGCGCCCCGTGTTTTTGCGGACGGTGCGCGAGGCGGCGCCGCTACGGATTTTGGAACTGGGGACGGCCATCGGGTATTCGGCGCTTTTGGCGCTTCGGGAGTCGCCGGATGCCCGTATCGTGACCATCGAGCGCGACGCGGACATGGCCGAGGCGGCGCGTTCCTTTCTTGGCCGTGCCGGAGTTTTGGGGCGGGCGACGGTTCTCGTCGGCGAGGCGGAAAAACTGTTGCCGACGCTTGCGGGGAAATTTGATCTCGTGTTCATCGACGCGGCGAAATCGCGCTATCCCGATTTTTGGCTCGGCGTCCAGCCGCTGCTTGCGCCGCGTGCGGTCGTCGTTGCGGACAACGTGCTGTTCCGCGGGCTGGTCGAGGGCGAGGGAAGCGAGGAGTGGCCGAAGCATTCCTATCGGACGATGGTGCTTCAGCTTCGGGAATATTTGCGGCTCGTTCGTTCCGCGACGGGCTTCCGGACAGAGGTTTTCCCGGAGGGCGACGGCATGGCCGTGTCATGGAGGGACGAATGAAACAAAAAAAGCCGGAGCTTTTGGCTCCCGCCGGGAATATGGAAAAACTGAAAATGGCTGTCCTCTACGGCGCAGACGCTGTCTATCTGGGCGGCGAAAAATACGGGCTTCGTGCGCAGGGCGGCAATTTCTCGCAGCGGGAAATGGCGGAGGCGGCGCGGTTCGCCCATGAGCGCGGGAAAAAGATTTATGTGACAGTCAATGTCTATCCGCACAATGAGGAACTTGCGGCATTGCCCGATTATCTTCTCTATTTGCAGGCGATTGGCGCGGACGCGATTCTCGTTTCCGATCTTGGCGTATTTTCTGTCGCGCGGGATACTGTGCCGGAATTGCCCATTCATATCAGTACGCAGGCGAACACCGTGAATTACGAGGCGGCAAGCGCCTGGGCCCGGCTCGGCGCGGAGCGTGTGGTGCTGGCGCGGGAAGTGCCGCTGGCGGACATAAAAGAGATTCGCCGACGCTGCTCTGTTGAACTGGAAATGTTCGTGCACGGCGCGATGTGTATTTCCTATTCCGGGCGCTGCCTGATGAGCAATTACTTTACCGGCCGGGACGCGAATCGGGGGAACTGCGCGCAGGCGTGCCGATGGAAGTATGCGCTGATGGAGGAGAAGAGGCCGGGGCA
>CAMVIO010000337.1 GCA_947167555.1 uncultured Selenomonadales bacterium | reverse complement strand
AAGCCTTTACGAAGAACTGGAGCGCATCCTGAAGGGCAGGGGAATCACAAATCTCTACGCCTGTATCGGCGACCCCATCGAAGAGGACGAGTACCTGACGAGAAACAGTGAGCAATTCCACGCGCACATGGGCTTCGTCAAGGTCGGGACATTCCACAAATGCGGTTATAAATTCAACCGCTGGTACAATATGATATGGATGGAAAAGATCATCGGGGAGCATGAATAATGCCTGCCCGATAATATCTTGCAGACAAGGCGTGTTCATTTGAATCGCGGTCTCACAACAGCTGATTTATTCTTCTCCGCTTATCATGCCGTCCAACGTAAACAGCAGAACGTGCCCGTACGTTTTTGCTTCCTGCCGCACAGTGTCGGTGAAGCCGCTTTTTGAGAACAGGGCGAGCCACGGCTTTTTTTCTGCAGGGAGAAAGATTTCTGCTTTCGCTCGGAGTTCCGCCAGGACGTTCCTTTTCATTTTCTCGTTGCGCCATTTGCATTCGCAAATCAGGTACTCCGTCCCGTCGCTCGCGACGAGGTCGATTTCCGTCTGCGTTTTAGTCTTGGGATCGCTGCCCCACCAGCGTCCGATGGAGGTAAAGAGGAAGGGGAGTTTCTCCCTGCTGTTTTGACGAAGAAGATATTCCTTGCAAATCTGCTCGAAAACGGCGCCCATGTGGTTGCTGTAGTCCGGCGCAATCTTGTTCTCCCAGACGATTTGCCAGGCGTCGTTCTCGATCAGGGTTCGATTCGGCGCGACGTACCTGTACCAAAATCGGAACAGGAAATCAACTGCGTTGTAAATGGTTTTGCGGGATGATTCCTTTTCTCCGAAAGGCGTTTCCTTGCTGACAATTCCAAGTTCGGACAGTACATGAATGTATTTCAGGCATTTTGCCGCCGTCTCGCCGGTTTTCCCCGCAATCTCGTTCGCTTTGGACGCTCCGCTTGCGATGGCTTCGATGACGGCGTTATAGACGCCCGGCTGCTGCAGTTCTTCCCGCAGGAGAAAAATCGGTTCCTCGTAAAGACTGCTTGTCGGGCGCAGGAAAAGGTCGACGAGATTGTCCCGAAAGGTTTTTTTGCCGTCCACCTTTCCAAGATACAGAGGAATTCCCCCCAACGCACCGTAGAACATGCACTGCTCTTCCGGGGAAAATCCCGAAAGGAAGGCGCGGCTTTCCGGATAGTCGAAAGGTTTCAGGCGAAGCTGCGCCGTCCGCCGTCCGAACAGCGGACTTTTGGCGCCGAGGACGTCCCGTTCCATGAATCCGACGTAGCTGCCGCACAACACGAGAAAGATTTTTCCCGATTGCAGCCTATGGTCGATCATGTGCTGAAGCATGGACAGAAACGCCCGATTCTTCTCGGCAAGATAAGGGAACTCGTCAAACACGAGGACAAGCGGCTCGTCCTTTTGCCGCTCATGGATAAACTCCAACGAATTCTCCCATGCGGAAAAGCTCCGAAGGCCGGTTTCGCCGTAATGCCGGAGTACCTGGGCGGAGAATTTTTCGAGGTTCAATTTGTCGTTGCTGATTTCCGCGGAATAGAATACGGTCGGCTTGTCTTTGCAAAATTCCTTGAGAAGCGCGGTTTTTCCGACGCGCCGCCGCCCGTACAGCACGAACAGTTGGAAACGGTTTTCCCGATAGAGACGATTGAGTTCGTTCAGCTCTCTTTCGCGGCCGTGAAACATTTTCGCCGCCTCCTTAAAATTAGTTTACTTTGAAGTAAATTATTTTTAAGTAAATTATATCATGCGCTTGGATTTTTGCAAGGAACACAACGAAATCTTTTCCTGGCATTTCATACTGACAGCGGATTAAGAACCAATAAAAAGGAGGAGCGACCAATGAGAAACAAGAAACGGGAAGTCACCGACGTCAAGGAGATTTTTGACATCCTTTCGCGGTGCGATACGGTGCGGATCGGCATACAGGGGGAGAGCTTTCCCTATATCGTGCCGGTAACGCCCGCCGTGGAAATGGCGGAAGGGAAGGCCGTCGTCTATTTCCATTGTGCGAAGGAAGGCATGAAGATCGACCTTTTGCGGGCAAATCCCAACGTCTGCGTGGAAGGGGATATCTTCATCAAGACCGAGAAAACAGCGCACGGGATCACGACGCGCTACGAGAGCGTGATCGGCTTCGGCCGCTGCGAATTCCCGGAGGACGAGGCCGAGATCATAAAGGCGCTCCGCCTGCTGGTCGAGCAATACGGCTACCCGGATTTTCCGCTGGAGAACTGCAAGAGCCTGCCCCACGTCCTCGTCGGAAAAATCGTGCTGGACGAGATCACGGGAAAGCGAAATCTCGCGTGAAAAGGAACTACACGAGTGGATCAAAAAAGAAATAAAATCAATAGAAACGACAAAATCTGCCATATTCAGCCATTTGATTGTTGAAAAATGAAATCAAACTGTTATAATGTAACGTGGGGTGAGTCTTAAAAAGGGAGGGCCGACCATGTTGCAGCAATTTTCAGTGGAGAATTACAGATCCTTCAAGAACAAGGCTGTATTATCTTTGGAAGCCTCAGCTGATAAAAACCTTTTAGACAATGTAGTTCAAATAAAGAGAGAAAAAATATTAAAGGTTGCCACTATTTTTGGCGCAAACGCAGCAGGCAAAAGCAATCTGTTTTTCGCGATCACAGCAGCAATTTTAATGGTAAGGTTTTCCAACTATAGGCAAATTGGGGAACCTTTGGCGCAAATTACGCCTTATTTATTCGACAAAGAATCAGCTTCGCAACCTACTTCTTTTGAATTTGTTTTCATGGTTCATGACAAAAAGTATGTTTATGGTTTTTCCGCAACAACAAAGAAGATTTGTACGGAATACCTGTACGTCTATAATTCGGCTAGGCCGGCTACGATTTTTGAGCGTGATGAGTCT
>CAMVIO010000336.1 GCA_947167555.1 uncultured Selenomonadales bacterium | reverse complement strand
ACGTACTCCAGCATATCCTGTTGGTTACGGCACATCTTCTTCGTTGACCGCGTTCAATAACTCCTCCAAGGTAATCGCCGCCAAGTCATCCATCATGTGCTGTTTTATCTTTTCCAGCCTTGTTCCCAGCACACGGTGGATATTCCTGCCCACGGGGCATTGGGGATTTGGGTTTTCTTGGAAGTGAAACAAATCTTCATTTTCTTCCACCGCCCGAAAGACATCCAGCAACGTGATGTCCTTCGGACTTCTTGTCAGTTTCGCTCCTCCTACCCCCGCCGCGACTTCCACCAACCCCGCCGTCCGGAGCTGTCCCAAGGTCTTTCGTATGATGACCGGATGAACATTGACGCTCCCCGCGAGAAAAGTGGATGTGGTCTTGCATTCCCCTTGGAATTTCTCGATACACAACAAGATGTGGGTGGCCACGGGAAGACGAACGGAAAATTGCATACGGATTCCCTCCTGATTATCGATGTACCTATTGACATTACACCAAACGGGACTTATAATCCATTGTAACACATATTATTACATCTATTGTTTTTTGTCAATGGATGATGAGCCTCTTAGGGCTTTGCCCTTAGAGGCTCACATACGAAGCGGAACGTAGGAGGCTGTCATGAAAGCATCAAAGGAAATTTTTCGGCTGGGAAAGGCCATCGAAGACGCGGATGCTGTCCTGATTGGCGCGGGGGCCGGGCTCAGCGCAGCGGCGGGCTATACTTACGCAGGAGAGCGTTTCCAAAAACACTTTGCCGATTTTGCCCGGAAGTATCATTTCCACGATATGTATTCCGGCGGCTTTTACCCTTACCCCACCGAGGAGGAAAAGTGGGCGTTCTGGAGCCGCAACATCTATTGCAACCGTTATGACCAACCGAAAAGCGCGGTACATGAGGCTTTGCTTCATATCGTGCGGGAAAAGGATTATTTTGTCCTTACCACCAATGTGGATCATCTTTTCCAAAACAACGCTTTTGAAAAAAATCGGCTTTTCTACACCCAAGGCGATTACGGCCTTTGGCAATGCAAGACGCCCTGCCACGGGAAAACCTACGACAACGAGGATGCCGTGCGCCGCATGACAGCGGAGGAACGGGATATGCGCATACCCACGGAACTCGTGCCAAAATGCCCTGTCTGCGGCGGGGCGATGGAGATGAACCTGCGCTGCGACGATACTTTTGTGGAAGATGAGGGCTGGCGGAAAGCCTCCGAGCGTTATCGGGAGTTCCTGAGCCATCAAAAGACAGGACGCATCCTTTATTTGGAATTGGGCGTAGGGATGAACACCCCCGGTATCATCAAGTTTCCTTTCTGGCGCATGACGGCGGAGAATCCCGCCGCTGTCTTTGCCACGGTCAATCAAGAAGAATCCTATGTTCCGAAGGAAATCGAATCACGAAGCATCTCTGTCAAAGGCGACATTCGTGAAGTGCTCGCCCTTTTGGCGGAGCATAAATCTTGACGGGGGGAGGAATCTATATGACACGCTTGGAGCGACTGCTTTTCCTGAATGAAATCTTGCTGAACGAAATGCCCCGTTACCGGGAAGAGGCAGATGCTTTCCCGAAAACCGTCCACGCCCAGCGACGCCTTCTCCGTTCGCTGATGAACGTGCGCCCTGCCGGAGAGATTTCGCAGGATTTCCTCTCGGAGCAAGACATTCTGCTTCAGGAGGAAGCGACGGAAAAGGGAATTGTTCCTATCTCCGATCTACCCACGGTTGCCGATGAATCGAGCGGCAACTTCACGTCTCACGAAATTCCCGCAAACAAGATGATTCTCTGGCAGGGGGACATCACCCGCTTGGCGGCAGACGGCATTGTCAACGCTGCCAACAGCGCTCTCTTGGGTTGTTTCGTGCCCTGCCATGCCTGCATCGACAACGCCATCCACTCGGCGGCGGGAGTGCAGCTTCGGAACGCTTGCGACCGTTTGATGAAAGAGCAAGGCCATGAGGAACCCACCGGCAAAGCCAAAATCACTCCGGCCTTCAACCTCCCCAGCCGCTATGTCCTTCACACTGTAGGCCCTATCATCTCCGCCGGAAAAAGCCCCACCGCGAAAGAAACTGAGCTTTTGTCCGATTGTTACCGTTCCTGCTTGGAACTTGCGGCAAGGCATCAGCTTCAAAGCCTTGCCTTCTGCTGCATCTCCACGGGAGAATTTCATTTCCCGAGAGAACAGGCGGCGCATATTGCCGTCAAAACCGTATCGGATTGGCTGACATGCCACGACAATGCAATGACGGTCGTGTTTAATGTTTTCAAAGATGAGGATATGGAGATTTACCGAAAAGTGCTGGGAATAAAATAAAAAATTTTGTTGTACCTATTGACATTACATCTTTTGCGTGATAGGATTTCATTGTAATCAAAATCATTACAGCAATAAAATGTTATGGAGGAATGGAACATGAAAAATTTCGACAAGGTCAGCGTAGGCAACGAGGCAAGAACGGAACTGCATGACAAGCTCCACCTGACAGGCGCGGAAGTCAGTGTGAATCACCTTCCGGCAGGCGCCAATGTACCTTTCGTGCATTATCACAAGAAAAACGAGGAAATTTACTTCATTACTGCCGGACGCGGCAAGGCCGTAATTGACGGTGAAACAACGGAACTGGCAGCCGGGGACTGGCTGCGGATTTCCCCGAAAGCACGCCGCCAATTCTTCGCCGCTGCGGACGAGGGTATCAGCTACATCTGCATCCAAACCAAGGAAAATTCCTTGGAGGAATACACACAAACGGATGGCGTCGTGGAGCAATAAAAAATTATAACGCCATATTTTTGTTTTGGATGTTCGTATCGGAAACGAATAGAAAAGCACGTTGTCATCACTTTTATCGACAACGTGCTTTTTTTCTTTGTTTTACGTGAAACATTTGGAAAT
>CAMVIO010000335.1 GCA_947167555.1 uncultured Selenomonadales bacterium | reverse complement strand
ACGCGATTTGCCTCGCCGCCAGCTCGGCGAACAGTCCTTTTTTCTCCATCAGCTCGCTGTACGTGCCGTCCTCGACGATCTCGCCCCGTTCCATGACCAGGATTCGGTCGGCGTTCTCTATCGTGGAGAGGCGGTGGGCGACCACGATGCGGGTGGCGCGCATGGCTTCCAGTGTCTTCGAGACGATGGCCTGGGTCTCGTTGTCGAGGGAGCTGGTGGCCTCGTCGAAAACGATAATTCTCGGATGATGGACGAGGGAACGGGCAATCAGCAGGCGCTGACGCTGGCCGCCGGAGAAGGTGGTGCCGCCCTCGTTGACGATGGTGTGCATGCCCATCGGCAGGTCCTTGATATCGGCTTCGAGGCCGACGAGCCGCGCGACTTCCCAAGCGTCGTCCATGGTCAGCGGCAGGGAGCCGACGATATTCGAGAAGATGCTGCCTTCCATCAGCTGCCCGTGCTGCATGACGACGCCGATCTGACGGCGCACCGACGAGACGTCGAGCTCGGAGATGTCCATGCCGTCGTAAAGCACCGCGCCGCTCTCCGGCTTCTCGATGCCGAGCAGCACGCGAAGCAGCGTGGATTTGCCGCTGCCGGAGCTGCCGACGATAGCGACGAAAGCGCCGGGACGAATGGAAAGGTTGATGTCTTTTAAGACCAACGGCGCGTCGGGCTTGTAGCGGAATCGGATTTCCGCCGCGTCGATCTCGCCGGTCAGCTCTCCCGCGGGCAGTTTGCTCTCCGAGACTTCACTCTTTTCTTCCAGGATGGGCAGGATACGTTCCAGCGCCGGGATGACGCCCCAAATGCTCACGATGCCGCTGCGGAGGCCGGAAAGGGCGCTGCCGAAGCTGCCCATCGCGGAATTGAAGCTCAGGAATTGGGCCGTGGTCATGAACGCGATGCCGGAGGTCTGGGAATCGTCCATCAGCGACATCGCATAGTAAAACACGCAGAAATTCAGTACGATGGGCTGGGCCGACATGATGAGGCCGATCCAGGTGTCCTGCCAGCGGGATTTGCGGTTCCATTTCCATTCGTCGCCGAAGCGCTGGGTCCAGAGGTAAAAGGCGCGTTCCTCGGCGGCCCGCAGCCGGAATTTGTTCAGCCCGGCGAGAAGCTGGAGGAGCTGGCCCGACACACGGCCCGAGGCGTCGGCTTTTTCCCGCTGGAAGCCGACCTTGCGCCAGGAGAAGATCATCGAGAGCACGAAAAAGATGGCCCAGATGAAGACCGAGAGGATTGCCATCTTCGGGCTGTAATAGAACATGACGAGCAGGTTCCAGAAGCAGAAAATACCGTTGAATACGCCGTTGGCGACGGTGGAGGAAAGCTGATGGGACAGGAGGGCGACGCCCTGCATTCGGAGCGCCAGGTCACCGATCTGGTATTTGCGGAAAAAGGCGGCGGGCAGCGACAAGAGCTTGATCCAAAGGGCGGATTCCGCCGTCACCCGCACATGGTTCTTGAGACGCATCACGGTCAGGCTGCGCACGAGGGAAATCAGCGCGCCGGAGATCGAGGTCACGAACATGACCTGCACGACGAGCAGCAGCGCTTTTTTGTCGTAAGTCGGGATGATGTCGCTGAAGATCGTCTGGGTGACGAGCGGCGCGACGACGGGAATCAGGCCCGCGATGAAGCAACAGAATAAGAGCAGCCAATAGTCGCGCTCCCAGCAGAGCCGCGTCGTCCATTTGAACCATTTCCAGAGGGAATCCACATCCTCCGGCATGGACTGCGTGAAGCAGAACGCACGGGAATCGAAGGACTCTGCTTCCTCTGCGTCAATGGCAATCCGTTTCCCTGTCTCGTGATCGATCCGCTCGTAGCGGTCGGGCGCCGCCGGCAAAACCGCGTAAGGCTTGCCGTCCCTGGTAACCAGGAGCGGGCCGATGTCCTGCCTGTACCAGTCGGGGACAAGCTCGATCTCGCGGGCATGGAGATCCCGGCTTCCAACCGTCCGCAGGATTTCCCGCGTATCGGTAAGGTGCGCGGCCTCTTCGGACAGACGGAAGCGGCTGCGGGGAATGCCGAAATACTCGCCGATCTCGCGCAGCGCGTGAATCGCCGGCGGCTGGTTCTTATCCTCGGCGCGGCTGACGAAGGGCAGATTGGGAATCAGGTTCCTCAAGAGTTCGCTGTAGGAATTGGAAACCAGGAGTTCTTTGGTCCGGGCAAATTCCGAGAGGTTTTCCCCGGCGCGGGTTTCCTCGGCGCGGAAAAAGTCGAGATAGGCGCTGCAGAAGCGCTTGATTTCCGCGGCGAGCGCCAGCGGGAAAATATTCACCCCGAAGCGGTCGATGACTGCTTCCGTGGAAAGCGCGGCGACCTCCGCGTCCGTTTCGAGAGCGACGGTTTCCGTGGCGGGGAGCAGCAGAATGTTACTTTCGCCCAGAAAGCGCACAGAGGCGTCTTGCTTCAGCGCTTCTCTCGGAAGCTCCAGCCAGGCGAGGGGCCGTCCTTTCGACGCGGCAAGCCGTGTTCCGGCGGGCAGCGATTCCTTTTCGCCCGGCAAGATCTCACGGCAGACCCGAGGCAGCAGGTGACGATCGGGGCGGTGGAAAAACGAAGTCAGCGCGTCTTCCAGGGCGTCGACCCGCAAGGCGCTTTCCGAAGTCCGAAATTCCTCCAGCGGTATCGAGCGCAGCGTCGTTTCCTCGGTGGCGATGGCGACGAGGCAAAGCTCCGGCGCGTCGATGTGCGCCGGAATCCCATACAGGAAGTCCCCCGTTTCCTCCTCCCAGAGGAAAACGCGGCGGACAGACTTGTAGACGACGTAAAGCTCAACCCTGCCGGAAACGATTTCCAGCACGGTGCGCCCGCCGTCGTTCAGCTCGATCCATTCGCCGATTTTAGCGTTCGTCGTCGTCATAGTGAAACCTTCTTGTTTGACAAAA
>CAMVIO010000334.1 GCA_947167555.1 uncultured Selenomonadales bacterium | reverse complement strand
ACGCCGATCTCATGGGCCGACAGTTTTTCGCGGAAGTGCGCCTTTACCTCGTCCCCCGCCAGCCGTCGGCATTTCCCGTCCGCGCTTCCTTCTTTCAACGCGTCGAGAATCAGGAGTTTTTCCGTTCCGGTCACAAACCGCAAAAGCTCCATGCCGAGCACACCGCCGTCCAGGACCTGCACGTCGTCGGGAAATTCATAGGCCGCGTCCAAAGCCTCAGCCACCCGAACGCCGAAGCCCTCGTCCGAGAGCAATACGTTTCCGACGCCGAGCACCGTGACACGGGGCGGCGCCAGAAAATCCGGCGCCTCATCCCGTTGGATCAAGCTGCCGCCCTTGCCCGACAGATTTACCGCATCACTCATACCGCGCCTTCCTTTTTCGCGTTTACCTTTTTGCGAAGCCAATCGAACCACGCATCCATGCCGTCGCCCTTCGTCGCGGAAATCGGCAGTACCTCCGCGCCGGGATGGATTGTTTTTATATCCTCCGTCGCCTGCGGCAAATCGAAATTCGTGAACGGCAAAAGATCGGTCTTGTTGATCAGCGCCACTGCGGACTCCTTGAACATCAGCGGATATTTCATCGGCTTATCGTCGCCCTCGGTCACAGACAGCACCACCGCCTTCGCGTCCTCCCCCAGCGCGAACTCCGCCGGGCAGACGAGATTGCCGACGTTCTCGATCACGATCAGATCGAGATTGTCGAGGTCAAGAGATTTCAGCGCCTTTTCCACCATCGGCGCGTCGAGATGGCAGCCGCCCGCCGTGTTGATCTGCACGACCTGTGCGCCGCAGGCTCCGATGCGGTCTGCGTCCTTCGACGTGAAAAGATCGCCCTCGATCACGGCGATTCGCATCTCTCCTGACAGCGCGCGAAGCGTTGCCTCCATCAGCGTTGTCTTGCCGGAGCCGGGCGATCCCATCAGGTTCAGCACGAAAATACGGCGCGCCGCGAAATCCGCCTTCATCGCGTCCGCCAGCGCGTCGTTCTTTCCGAGGATATCCTGCATCACATTGACTTCCATCTAATCCATCTCCAAATACTCCACCCGAAGCTCCCGGCCGCTGACGATAGAGAGCCCGCCGCCGCACTCCGGGCAGATAAAATTGTAATTCTCGATCGCTTGCTCATGGCCGCACCCGCCGCAGCGCCCGACCAGCGGCACGCGTTTAATCGAAAGCTCCGCATCTTGCGCCAAGGTCCCATTTACCAGCGAAGAAAAGCAGAACCTGAGCGCGTCCTCCTCAACGCCGGCCATTTCGCCGATCAAAAGCCCGATCTTCGTGATCCGCGCCGAATTTTCCCGCGCCGCGTGCTCCCGCGCAATATCGAGGATTCCCTCGGCAATCGCCATCTCATGCATAACTGCACGCCCATCCAATGCTTCAAATTTTTCCTTCCATATTATATCACGCCGTCCGCCGTCGGTCTATGCTTCATCAGCCTTTCCGATGGCGCGGGGACAAAAAATGTGGTATGATTGCTAAAAATCTTCATTTTTAGGGAGGCTCATCATGATCCAGGAACTTTTTACTTTCATCGCGCAGGCGCCTTCGCCTTACCATACCGCACGGGCAGGAGAAATGCTGTTGGCCGAGGCCGGCTTTTCTCCGCTCGTCTGGGGCAAGCCGTGGCTTTTGGCTCCCGGCGGACGGTACTACACGAAGGCTTTCGGCTCCGCTCTTCTCGCCTTCACCGTCGGTGCGAAGAAGCAGCGCGGACTCCGCATCACAGCGGCTCATACCGACTTCCCAGGCTTCCGTGTCAAGACCTCGGCGGGACTTGCCAAAGACGGCTACGGCCTGCTGAACGTCGAGCCCTACGGCGGGCTGATCCTCTCCAGTTGGCTCGATCGTCCGCTGTCTCTGGCCGGTCAGATCGTGCTTCGCGGCAAGGACGCGTTCTCGCCGGAAACCTGCCTGTTCGACTTCGCGCGCCCGCTCCTGACCGTCCCACGCCTCGCCATCCATCTCGACCGCAAGGCGAACGAAGGGGAAAAGCTGGACCGCCAGACCTCGATGACGCCCGTCGCCGCGTTGCTCGAAAAAGAAATCGGCAACGAATTCTTCCTTGAAAAGCTCGCGCGGGAAATCGGCCATTCGCCCGAAGATATTCTCGCTTACGATCTGAACGTCTATCTCTCGGAACCGGGCTCCCTGCTCGGACTGGACGGCGAATTTGTTTCCGCCCCGCGCCTTGACAACCTGACCTCCGTTCACGCCTCTCTCTCCGCCCTCGCCGGTCAGGCGCCGGAGAACGGCGTCCGCGTCGTTGCGCTGTTCGACCATGAAGAAGTCGGCAGCCGCACGAAACAGGGCGCGGACTCCTCGCTGCTTCCCCATCTGCTCGAAGCGATCTACCGCGGCCTCAGTCTCGATGCCGACGACCTCGCCGACGATCTCGCGCAGGGATTCCTGCTCTCCGTCGACGCCGCCCACGGCCTGCACCCGAACTACGAAGACAAGGCCGACCCGACGAACCGCCCGCGTCTCGGTCAGGGGCTCGTCGTCAAGCGCGCCGCCAGCCAATCCTACGCGGGCGACGCGGCCTCGTCTGCTGTAATCGCCGCGCTTTGCTCGGAGCATGAAATCCCGTTCCAGACCTTCGCGAACCGCTCCGACATCCCCGGCGGCTCCACTCTTGGCTCGATGGCCTCAGCCCGTCTCGGCGTCCGTGCGCAGGACGTCGGCGTGCCGCTCCTGGCCATGCACTCCGCCCGCGAGCTGATGGCCGCCAAAGATCAGGACGCGCTGACGCGCCTTCTCTCTGCGTTCCTCGCGTAAAATACAACTTTTCCTTGCAATCAAAAAAGTGCAATGGTATAACTCGACAAAAATGTCCCCAAAACCTCTATCGGCAGAGGAATAGCAAAACAACAGGAGACGGTGTATTTCCTGTCTCGTTG
>CAMVIO010000333.1 GCA_947167555.1 uncultured Selenomonadales bacterium | reverse complement strand
GCGGCGAAGGCGGACAAGCTTTTGGTATTTGCGATGGGCAACTCCGGGCGTCCCCACGGGAATCCCCAGGCGCTTTCCGCCTCGCTGTATGACGCTGCGGCGAACCACGTCATCGCGGTGACGGCCTTGGACGATGTGAATTATCTGACCAGGCAGGGCGGGAAAATTTCCGGGTCGCAGCTCATGGGGCCTTTTTCCAATCTCGCCTGCTATGCGGAGGACTATACGCTGGCCGCCCCCGGTTCCAATATCATGTCCGCCAATGCGAACTTTGCGAGCGACGGCAGGCTGTATGTGCCCATGAGCGGCACTTCCATGGCCACGCCTTTCGTGGCGGGCGGCGCGGCTGTCGTCCAGCAGGCGTTTCCCTATCTGAGCGCCAAGCAGATCGGCGACGTGCTGCTGTCCACGGCCAACGCGAACGTCTCCGTCACGAACGGCTATGTCGTTTCCTATGAGGACCGCGACCAGGTCAATATCTTCTATACTGATCCCTCGATAACATCCAAGTCGGTTGCCGAGCGGCGCGAGGATCTCAAAAAACTCCTGGAGACCCGGAACACGACGATTTATCCTTACAATTCCCTGCAGAGAGCGTACAACAACAAATACTCGATAGTTGCCTATTACCAGGTCCCGATGGAGGCGCTCGTCGGACAGGGGGTTCTCGACGTGGGGAAAGCCGTGCGCGGTCTGGCGGCGCTGAACGCCCGTCGGCTGACCACAGACGATATCAGCGGCGACTATACGGTGCTGGGGCAAAAGGCAGACCAGGCGCTTTATACCGTCGATACGGCGGGCTATGACTCCGAATGGTCGAACGACATCCGCGAAATCCGCGCGGGTTATCTCGCGGCCGACAGCACGGAGGAAGACCTGAAAGCGCGCTACAAATATTATATGACGAACTGGTCGGAGCATCCGATCGTGAAGGATTACATCCGGGAATTCAATGAAGAGGTCGATAAAAGCGGGCTGGCGGGGCTTCATGTGGGACTCCTGAAAACGGGAGCGGGCAGCCTGACCCTCTCTGGGGACAACACCTATCAAGGAGCCAGCATCGCCGAGGGGGGAACGCTCCTCATCAACGGCTCGGTGGCGGGCGACGCTTACAGCGTAGAGGACGGCGTCATCAGGGGCCGAGGCGTCATTAACGGGTCGCTTTACAATCATAATAAGGCCGTAGCGGGCGACGCTAACAACAACGGCAATCTGCGGGCGACGAATCTTTACTCCAACGGCCAGCTGATCAGCGTCGTCAACGACGCCGCCGGTACCGTTACCAATACGCAGTTCAAAGTGACGAATACAGCGAACGTGGAAGGCTCCACTATCGAAGTGGAGGACATGCTGCCCGGCGAGAAATTCACGGTCCTGACTGCGGGCAATGTCACGGGTATTCCGAAGAACAATGGCAACACCCCTATTAACGGCATGCTCAGTGAAAAGGTGACAGTAGGTAACAACGCCATCACGGTTTCGGCGACAGCGTCGAACAATCTCGGCACGTCGGACGAGAGAATCAACGAAACATACGACGCGATGGTTACTATGCAGAGGAAGCTCGACAGCGTGAACGACCCGCGCGAAGGGGAAATGCGAGAGTTGTTCGATCTCGATGCTCCGGAAGCGATAGAGGCACTTTCCTCCATTTCTTCGAACGTGTCTGTGCAAAATATGAATCTCGCGCAGACCAGCGCGATGACCGGGCATATCGTTTCCTTACGGTTGGCCGAAGCCTTTGCGACGAAGCCCGTGGGCGTGAAGATTCCCGCCGAGAAGCTTGACGAGGGGGAGGAAAAAGCGGTTACGGTGCCGATGAAACTGCCGCAGCCCGCGGACAATGATTTTTGGTTCAAGGCGGGGAAGAACTGGGGCGACCTCAAGGGCGGCGCGTACTATCACGGCACGACCTTCGCGGTGGGCTGGGACCGCGCCTATAGCAAAGCGTGGCGCGCGGGCGCGTTCGTCAGTCACGGCACGGTGGGATTCGCCGACACGGGCGCGCGGAACGAGCTGAAGGACACGCGGCTTGGATTTTACGGCGGTTACAGTCTCGGCCCCCACGCAGGCTACGTCTATCTTGACTACGGCTGGCTGAAAAACGACCTCTCCCGGAGCCTCGCGCACCTCAATCTGTTCCCGAAAGCGAACTATGACAGCCGCATACTGGAGCTGGGCGGCGAATACAAGTACGATCTCCAAGCGGGAAAGGATACGCCGTGGCATCTCAACCCCTATGCCAATATGCAGCTTTCCAAGCTCTGGCAGGACGGCTACACCGAGAGCGGCGCGGGGGTCTTCGGCCAGCGGGTTTGGCGCGCGGAGAACACATACTTCGCGGGCGGCCTCGGCTTCGAGTGCAGGCGTTATCTTGCGAACGGTAGCTACGCGCTGCGCCTCGGCGTAAAGCACGCGTTCACGGGCACGGACCCGAAGCTGACCTTCGGCTATGTCGGCGACGAGGCGTCAAGCTATGAAATGCGGAACGAGCAGGACAAAACGCATTTCGTCGTTAGCCTCGGCGGCGAGGCGGAGTTCGCACCCGGCTGGTGGCTGGCAGGCGACGCGACGCTGCAAAAAGGCGCCCACGACAAGGACATGATGTGCGCTCTGACGCTGCGGCGGATGTGGTGACCTGCGGGAAGCCTCGGATATTGGAATTTAAAATTTATCCCAAAAGCTCGTCAGGATTTTTCGGCTTGCGCATATATACAGATGAACGAGCTAAAAGGCAAACAATAAAAGGGGGGAAACATCATGGCAAAGGCAAATGTAGGAAAGTTTTATGAGAAGCTGGCCAAGGACGCAGCTTTGGCTGAAAAGCTCAATGACATGGACAAGGCTTTTGTCGAATATGAACTTTATCGACATGCGGCTCCGGGACTATTTTGCCCATAATCCGGGCTG
>CAMVIO010000332.1 GCA_947167555.1 uncultured Selenomonadales bacterium | reverse complement strand
AGGAAGCTTTCGACGTCCACGCGTTCCAATATCTGGTGAAGCCCGTGGACGGGAAAAAGTTTGCCGAAGTGCTCGCTGCCGCGTGGACGGAGGCCGAAGCCGTCCGTCGGCGGGAGGGCCGCCATATCTTGCTGAAGCTGGACGGCCTTATGCGGAAAGTCGCGCTGCGAGATATTCTTTATCTGGAAAGCCGGAACAAAAAAGTCGCCATCCATACGACGGAGGGCGCCCATGAGATCCGCCGCTCGATGGAAACAATGGAGGCCGCGCTGGGCGACGGCTTTTACCGCTGCCACCGCTGCTACCTCGTCAACCTCGCGCGAATCGCCGACTACGGCCCGCGCACCATCCGCCTTGAAAGCGGCGAGCATTTGATGTTGGCGGAAAAGAAATACGCGGATTTCGTGAAAAGATATCTGAGCTACGCAAAAAACGGCGGCGTCGTGCGGGTATAAGAAAAAGAAGCGTTGGCGATAGCCGACGCTTCTTTTATAGTAAAGGAATTCCCGTTCCGCATTTCGCGCCGAAAAAAGCGTTGTTCGCGCCGGTTCGCGTTTTTTGCCATTCGTTCTGTGGTATAGTAGAATTGAGCGCGAAGGGGATTCCTTATGTCGGATATGACGATGAACGCGCTGGATTTTCTCGTGCAGCTTTTGGCGGGAGCATTGGCGTTTTGGTATGCGGGGCGTTTCCTGCGGTCGGATTTTGAAAGCCGTCGTTGGGCGCTTTTCCGTTGGGCGGCGCTGTACGCGCTTGTGCAGTTCTCCTTTTCCACTTTGACGACGGAATGGAAGCCCTATGAGCGGTTTTTCGCGATTGTGCCGCATTTCGCGCTTTTGTTTCTCCTCTCCGGCGCTTTTTTTGCAAAGGACAAGTTTCGGCAAGTGTTCGTTGCCGCGAGCTTCGTTTCCGGCTGGGATATCCTGCGGTTCGCGGTCAGCCCGCTGGCGCATGCGGCCTTCGGCGCTTGGGGACCGGCCTGGGCTTGGGCGGTGAACAAGGCCGTCGAGCTGGGTGTTTCGGCGGAAACGGTACTTTTCCTGATGCAAATGACCAACGACGCGGCGGTATTCTTGATTATCGCGGGCTGCCGCGCCTTGCAGATCGGATTGCTTGCGCTATATTTGCGTGGGATTGTCAGATTCTTCCCGCCGAAGGATTACGCGCTCCGATTCCATGACAGCCTGTTTTTGCTGTTTCCCTGCGCCGTCGCTCTTGTTCTCGATTTGACGGTACGGATGCTGGCGCTGTCAGCGGACAATTCCGCATTGATGCTGATCTACGATCGTGCGCCGAGCACGCTGCTCCTGCTGCCGTTGGCAAGCCTTTTGCTGCTCGGTATGGTCGTCTCGTCGGTGGCTTTGTTCCGGGGCTTGGTGCAGGCGAAAGACGAAGAGCAAAAACGGCTGCTGCTCGAACAGAGCGTTGCGGGCGTGCGCCGCGAGGTCGAGGAGCTGCAGGATGTCTATGCCGACCTCAAAGGGCTTCGCCACGACCTGCGCAATCATATCGCGAGCATTGCCGCCTATGCGAAGCGTATTGCGCCGCAGGGCGACGCGCAGATGGACGCGTACCTCGGGCAGATGACGGATGCGGTCGCGCGGCTGGATTTCGCCGACGACACAGGCAACCCGATTACCGACGTGATTGTCCATCAGGCGCGCCGCGAAGCTGAGAGAAAAGGAATCGTCTTCGCCGCCGATTTTCATTGGCCGCAGGACGGAAGGTTCGATATTTACGATATCAGCGTGATCCTGAGCAACGCGCTGACGAATGGACTTGAAGCGGCGTCGGAGGAAATCTCGGTTCGTTCCTATGAAAAAGGCCGCCTGTTTTTTATCGAGGCGGCAAACGATTTCACGGGGGAGCTGCTTTGGGACGATTCGGGGGAATTCCCCGCAACGAACAAACCGGACAAAGCGACGCACGGCATGGGGCTTATGAATATTCGACGCTGCGCCCAAAAGTACAAGGGCGAAATAAATATACAGACGACGGAAGAGAACGGGCAAAAGAGATTCTTGCTGACAGTGATGTTGTACGAAAAAGACTCGGACTAAAAAATCGCTTTCTGTATCTTCTGCAACGCAAGATTGCGCGGGGAATCTTTTTCCAGTAAACGGAAAAATTCCTTTCTCACCAATTCCGGCTCGTCGCCAACTACAGGCTGGCCGACGAGCCGCCCCGCGCTGTCGACGAAAACGATGGTCGGCGCGCTGCGAAGCCGTGTCAGGAAGGGCATGAACTCGTCGTTGATTAAAAGCTGCGGAAAAATCGCGGAGCCACCTGTCGCAATCGCTTTTGCCGTCGTGCGTTTATCCGCACTGCCTTCGGCTTTCAAATCGCCGACAAGTCCGATGAATTGCGCGTTTTCAGGCAGCTCTTCGGCAATCGCGGCAAGATGGTTCAACGCGGCGCGGCTGTTTTCGACGTCTCGTACAGTCCAGACGCAGACCGCTGTCGTTTTCCCCGCAAAAATTTCGTCTGTCACGGCGACTCCATCCAGCGTTTCCGTCCGAAACGCCGGAAACTTCGCACCCGCAACCTCCACATGGATCGCCCCGTCTCGTCCGAGAAGCAATGCGTCGGCGGCGAGCAGCAAAAGCGCGAGGAACGGCAAAAGCCACAGTTTCTTTTGTTGAAATGCCATCATAAAAATCCCTTTAATTTTATGAGTTTGATTTGATTGTCCGTTGCAATTTGCACGGCTTTATCATACCACACAGTGGATATGTGCCGCTAAGCTCGCGCTTTGCGCTCGCCAAGCGGCATATTATACCATGAACGCAGGAGAAAGCAAAGGAAGGAGGCACGATGGGGACAGTCGAAGGTCGATTAAGGAAAAGGTATTTTTCAAGGAGGAGATCGAAATGCCGGTCAGAGTAGGAAACAGTTATGTAACGGAAGCGGCGCTGGCTTTCGC
>CAMVIO010000331.1 GCA_947167555.1 uncultured Selenomonadales bacterium | reverse complement strand
TATGACGGCACGAATATTATCCGGCAAGGAATACGCGGCGAAAATCAAGGAGGCGGCGAAGCGCGAGGCGGAGTCTTGCGGAATCCGTCCGGGGCTTGCCGTGGTGATGGTGGGGGACAATCCCGCTTCGGCGGTTTATGTCCGAAACAAGAACAAGGCCTGCGAGGAACTCGGCTTTCATTCCGTGATGGAATCATTGCCCGCCGATACTTCGAAGGAAGCGTTGCTTGCGGTCATTGACAGGCTGAACAAAGATATGTCTATTCACGGGATTCTCGTGCAGCTTCCTCTTCCGGCGGCATTGGCTGACGCGGAGCAGGAGGTTCTGAATCGCATCTCGCCGGACAAAGACGTGGACGGCTTCCATCCGGTGAATGTCGGGCGGCTTTCCACGGGACAGGACGCGCTTGCTCCCTGCACACCGGCGGGCTGTGTTAGGATGCTGGAATATGCGGATATCCCGATGGACGGGAAAAACGCCGTTATTATCGGGCGCAGCAATATCGTCGGCAAGCCGATGGCGCAGCTCCTGTTGGCGAAAAACGCGACGGTGACAATCTGCCATTCTCATACGAAAAATTTAGCCGAGATAACGAAGCAGGCGGACATCCTCGTCGCAGCCATCGGAAAACCGAAATTCGTGACCGCGGATATGGTGAAGCCGGGGGCGACAGTTATCGACGTCGGCATTAACCGCATCGAGCCGAAAAAGCTTGTCGGCGACGTGGATTTCGAGGCGGTCAGCGAGGTCGCAGGTGCGATCACCCCGGTACCGGGCGGCGTCGGACTTTTGACGGTGGCGATGCTGATGCAGAACGTCGTAACAGCGGCGAAAATGCAAAGAGGCAAATAAGAGTTGTTGATTTTATAAGATTTAGGAGGGGGAGCCATGAAGAGCGATGTGGAGATTGCACAGGAGGCCGTGATTAAGCCGATACGGGAAATCGCGGAGACGCTGGGTATTACCGAAGACGAGTTGGAGCTTTACGGGAAGTATAAGGCGAAGATTGCTTCTTCCGTCTGGGAGCGCGTCAAGGACAAACCGAACGGGAAACTCGTGCTGGTGACGGCCATCAATCCGACGCCGGCGGGCGAGGGCAAGACAACGACCAGCGTCGGGCTTGCCGACGCCTTTCATGTGATGGGCAAGAAAACGGCAGTAGCCCTTCGCGAGCCGTCCCTCGGTCCGTGTTTCGGGCTGAAAGGCGGCGCGGCGGGCGGCGGATATTCCCAGGTCGTGCCGATGGAGGACATCAACCTGCACTTCACCGGCGATTTCCACGCCATCACTACAGCGCACAATTTGCTGGCGGCAGTCATTGACAACCATATCCAGCAGGGCAACGCTTTGCATATTGACGTCCGCCGCATCGTCTGGAAACGTGTGCTTGACCTCAATGACCGTGCACTCCGTCATGTGGTGATTGGCCTCGGCGGCAAAGCGCACGGCGTGCCGCGTGAAACCGGCTTCGATATCACCGTGGCTTCCGAAATGATGGCAATCCTCTGTCTTTCTGACAGTTTGACGGATATGAAACGGCGGCTCGGCGAGATCGTCGTCGCCTACACGACGGACGGGCGCGCCGTTCGCGCGAAGGAACTGAATGTGACAGGCGCGTTGACGCTGCTCTTCAAAGACGCAATCAAGCCGAATCTTGTGCAGACCCTGGGCGGGACTCCGGCCTTCGTCCACGGCGGCCCCTTCGCGAATATCGCCCACGGCTGCAACAGCGTCATGGCGACGAAATATGCGCTGAAGCTCGCGGACGTGGTTGTGACGGAGGCTGGATTCGGCGCCGACCTTGGCGCGGAAAAATTCCTCGACATCAAATGCCGCTTTGCGGGCTTATCCCCAGATGCGGTGGTTATCGTCGCCACGGTGCGCGCGCTGAAGATGCACGGCGGCGTGCCGAAGAACGACCTTTCCCGTGTCGATATGGGGGCTCTCGAAAAGGGCATGGAAAACCTTTTGAAGCATATCGAGACGATTCACGCCTTCGGGCTGCCCGCCGTGGTTGCGGTCAACGCGTTTCCGACGGACACCGCCGAGGAACTTTCCTTCGTCGAGAAAAAATGCGCGGAGCTTGGCGCGGAGGTCGCAGTCTCCGAGGTCTGGGCGAAGGGTGGGGAAGGCGGCGTTGCGCTGGCGAAAAAAGTCGAGGCGGCCATGGCGAAGCCGAAAAATTTCCACACGCTTTACGAATCGGACGCGCCGATTGCCGAAAAGATTACGACGGTGGCGCGCACGGTCTACGGCGCGGACGGCGTGACCTTTACCGCCGCCGCGAAGAAGCAGCTCGATGAGATTGAGGCGCTGGGCCTCGACAAGATGCCCGTCTGCATGGCGAAGACACAATACTCGCTTTCCGACGACGCTTCGAAGCTGGGGCGTCCGCGCGGATTTTCTGTCACAGTGCGTGAACTTCGGGTTTCTGCGGGCGCGGGCTTTATTGTTGCGCTCACAGGTGATATACTAACAATGCCGGGGTTGCCGAAAAAGCCGGCGGCGGAAGCTATGGATATCGACGAGACCGGACGCATCACGGGATTGTTCTGACAAAAACTGTCATAGTACATTTTGGGAAACGGGAGGCGGCTTATGAAAAGGATTGCGGTAGAGCTCGTGCCGCGCAGCGAGGAGGAATTGCGCGGGGAATTGAAGCTCTTGAAGGAGACTCGCCTGAAGGTGGATCGCATCAATGTTCCGGATCTTTTACGTTGCGAGATCAGGAGCTGGGAAGGCGCGGCAATCGCGCAGGAATTTTATCCCGCGATGCCTCATATCCGCGCGATGGACGTCGACCTTTCGCAGCCTCTTGCGATGGGGAATTTTATCAAGGAGCACGATATCCATGAAGTGCTCGTCATCGAGGGCGACCCGCCGCAGGATATGATGCACACGACCTATCCGACGGTGAGCACCGACGTGA
>CAMVIO010000330.1 GCA_947167555.1 uncultured Selenomonadales bacterium | reverse complement strand
AGCCTTGGAAATGGTCAAGCTGCGCCACGCCCGCAGGGAGCCGTACAACCTGATTATCATGGACTGGCAGATGCCGGAAATGGACGGCGTAGCGACGACAAAGGAAATCCGCAGCGCCATCGGCAACGAAAGCGCCATTATCCTCCTTTCGGCTTACAACTGGGACGACGTGACGGATGAGGCGCTGGCGGCAGGGGTGGACAGTTTCATCGCGAAACCCCTCTTCACCAGCAGTCTTTTGGAGGAATTCAAAAAGACCCTGAAAAAGCGGAGGGCGGCGACGCCCGCGGGAAAGAAAAAAGCCGACTTGAACGGGCGGCGGATTCTGCTGGCGGAGGACATGATCGTCAACGCGGAAATCATGATGCAGATTTTGAAAATGCGCGGCATGGAGCCGGAGCACGCGGAGAACGGCAAGATCGCCGTGGATATGTTCAGCGAGCATCCGGCGGGCTACTACGCCGCTATCCTGATGGATATGCGGATGCCGGAGATGGACGGCCTGACGGCGACCGCCACCATCCGCGCGCTGGACCGCCCCGACGCGAAAACCATCCCAATCATCGCGCTGACGGCCAACGCCTTCGACGAGGATGTGCAGCGCAGCATGCAGGCGGGCCTCAACGCGCACCTGTCGAAGCCCGTGGATCCGGAGGCGCTGTTTGAAACATTGGAGACGATGATCGAAGCGTGAAAAGATTGTCTATTGACAAAGTATGATTTACCGTTTATACTTCCATAGACGGAAGAAAGCTGACCGAAAAAACGGAGGCTTCGGAAGACGCAGGTGCGTTTTCCGAAGCCCTTTTTTTGCAAGTGAGGTGATCTTATGCCTGCGGCGGAGACTTGGAACGAGGAACTGGAAAAGGAATTGACCTATGAGTGCCTGGGCGAGCCGGAGCGGCCCATCACCGAGGAGATGTGCTCCAACGCGGGGGCACGGTACGCGGCGGTATTCAGCAGAGCCGAGGACATGGTGAAGGCGGCGCTGGAAGTGAAGCGCCTGAATCGCGACGTGTTCTGCAAGCTGCCCTTCTGCGTGACCATAGAGGCTGAGGCCTTCGGCGCGGAGGTATCGCTGAATTCCTTGTACGGCGTCCCGGCGGTGGCGAAGTTCCGCTATGAGAAAGTGGAGGACATTCCCGCGCTGCCGGAAATGGATTTCTCTGCGGGACGCGTGCGGGAAGTGCTTCGCGCGGCGACGATCCTGCGCGACATGGGCGAGACGGTCATCCTGAACATCGAGGGGCCGTTCACGGTGCTGAGCCAGCTCGTGCCGTCGAAGCAGATTTACAAAGGGTTGTATCGGCAGCGGGAAAAGCTGCGGGAACTCAGCGCGTGGATTACGGCGCAGCTCGTCCGTTACGCAAAAGAGGCGGAACGTCACGGCGTGGACGTGCTTTCCTACGCCGATCCGACCGTGGCCGCCGATCTCATTTCGCCGAAGCTTTACACCGACCTTTGCGGCGAAATCTCCTATGAGGTCTTGAAAGCCGTAGAGAACGCGACGGAGAACGTGGTGCTGCATCTCTGCAACAAGACTTCGGTGGCGTTCCAAAAGGCGGGCTTCTGCACGATGGAGCGCATCGCGCCGAAACCGGGCCTGACTTACGGCGAGGCGCTGCTGGAAGCCATCAAGAGGCCGGATGTCCGCTGCATCGGCCACGGCTGCATCCAGCGCACCTATTGCCCGATGTCGAACGGGTGCATCTACAAGCTGACGCTGAAATAAGGAACAGCCGTCCAACCTGTTTGTAATAATAGAAGTAATTTCCTACATAATTCAGCAAAAAACGGCGCTATAATCAAAACGGCAGAATCAAGAAACCGTAAGATTCAAAGGAGGCGGTTCTTTTGCTGAAAAAAGCGGCTTTGGGATTGGCGGTGTTTCTGCTCCTGGGGGCGGGCGCCGAGGCCTGCACGGTGATCGTGGTGACGAAGGGCGCGTCGGAGGACGGGAGCATGATGGTCTCCCACTCCAACGACGGGTACGCTGGGGAGGTAAATCTCGCCTATGTGCCCGCGAAGGATCATCCGGCGGGCAGCATGCGCCCGGTATATGCTTCGGCGGCGGCGCTGGGCGCCATGCCGGAATACAACACTTACGACCAGCCGAACCTTGTCGCGCCGGAGCGCAGCGAAGACTACGACTTCCCGGACAGGCCCCGTACGCGGGCGATCGGCTATATCCCGGAAGTCGAGCACACGTATGCCTATATGGACGCCGATTATGGCATAGTCAACGAGCACGGCCTGGTGATGGGGGAATGCACCGATATGTCCGCGCATTTGCCCGAAGTGCCGTTCAAAGAAGGCGGCGGGATATTTTACGCCTCCGAGCTCTCCCGCGTGGCTCTCGAACGCTGCAGGACCGCCCGGGAAGCCGTCGAGCTGATGGGCGCGCTGATTGACGAATACGGCCTCTGGGGCTCCGGTGAGACTTTGGCCGTCGCCGACAGGGAAGAGGCCTGGGTTTTCGAGATGCAGATGTCGCCGACGGGCAAAGGCGGCTTTTGGATCGCGGAAAAGATTCCCGACGGGGACTTTTTCATCGAGACGAGCCAGTTTCGGATTCGAGGCATCCGGGAGGGAGATCCGGACCAGATCTTCAATCCGAAGCTGCCGCAAATGCTGAAGGAAGCCGGCTGGGCGGCGTACGACGGGGAAGGCCGCGTGGACTGGGTGAAATCGCTGCAGTCGCAGGAGTTCTATCATCCGTATTATTCCAAGCGCCGCGTCTGGCGGGGCATGAACCTCGTCGCGCCGTCGAAGAATCTTCCGTCCCGTGTCGGGGAATGGGACGAGAAAACCTACCCGTTCTCGATCCGTCCCGACAAGAAGCTGAATGTCGAGGATATTGCGCGTATCCATCGCGATTATTATCAGGGCACCGAGTTTGACAAGTCGAAGAGCCCGCTGGCGGGCATGTACGGTTCGC
>CAMVIO010000329.1 GCA_947167555.1 uncultured Selenomonadales bacterium | reverse complement strand
CCAGAAAAAACCAAAACACGTACTCCGTCTGCGCCGAATTCCCCTGCGCTTCCGCACCGCCATTAACCGAAAGCAAAATCTGCTGCGCGCCGTCCAACGCAAAAGACGGCGTGAGAAAGCCCCATACCGCTGTGATAAAAAATTGCAGTTGTTTCAAAGGACGTTTCGCCTCCCGCCGTACGCATAATCTTTCCATAATATATCATGTTTCCCGTTTCGGGACAAGCGAACAGAGAAAGAGCCCCTTATCCGGACTGTTAACGTCTTGCCCCTTGCATTTTATTCATATAGTTTCTATAATGAAACAACGTTAATCCAATCCTCCACAGGCAGAAAATATTGATAAGCTGTGGAGCAGAGGAAAGGAAGGAACTACATGACAGCATTATGGATCATCCTCTCGGCGCTCGTGCTGCTTAGCGCCGGCTACAAGCTCTACGGCTCGTGGCTGGAAAAACAGTGGGGCGTCGATCCCGAAAAGGAAACGCCGGCTATCACGAAAAAAGACGGCATAGACTATGTGGCGGCGAAGCCCGTCGTACTGATGGGCCATCATTTTTCATCCATCGCCGGTGCGGGCCCCATCAACGGTCCGATCCTGGCCTCCGTTTTCGGCTGGCTGCCCGTATTCCTCTGGTGCGTAATCGGCGGCATCTTCTTCGGCGGACTTCAGGATTTCGGCTCGCTGTTCGCGTCGATCCGCCATGAGGGAAAATCCCTCGGCGAGATCATCAACGACACGATGGGAAAGACGGCGAAGCGGCTCTTCATTATCTTTGCCTTGCTCGTGCTGATTCTCGTCATCGCGTCGTTTGTGAACGTCGTGGCCGGCACGTTCTTCACTGCCGGTAACGCCTTCGGCATTACCGCGAATCCGAACGGAAACCAGGCGACGGCAATGATCTCCCTGCTGTTCATCGTGCTTGCCATTTGCTACGGCTACGCTACAAATAAAATGGGCGTCGGCACGGTCCCCGCTTCCGTCGCCGGTATTCTCGGCATCGTCGCAATTACCGTCTTCGGCCTACATTACGGCCTGATGATGAGCCGCACGGCATGGATTGTATTTATCGGCGCATATATCACCATCGCGTCCCTCGTCCCGGTCTGGATTCTTTTGCAGCCCCGCGACTATCTTTCGAGCTTCCTGCTCTACGCGATGATGGGCATCGCCGTCGTCGGCATTATCCTGTCCGCGTTCACCGGCTCGGCGACCTTCACCATTCCCGCGTTTACCGGATGGAACACGAAAATCGGGCCGATGTTCCCCACGCTGTTCATCACCGTGGCCTGCGGCGCCTGCTCCGGGTTCCACTCGCTGATCTCTACCGGCACTTCGTCGAAACAGCTTTCAAACGAAAAGGACGCAAAACCGATCGGCTACGGCTCCATGCTGATCGAGTCTGCCCTCGGCATCGTTTCACTGATTGCCGTCGGAATGGTTTTCGACAAATTCACAAGCGGCGGCTTCGGCTCGCCGTCAGCGGCATTCGGCGCGGGCATAGCGCTGATGTTCGGCGGCGAAGGCTCACCGGTCTACAATACAATCTACGCGCTGCTGGTGCTCGCCGTTTCCGTCTTCGCGCTGACGAGCCTCGACACCGGCACGCGGCTCAGTCGTTTCATGTTCTCCGAGCTGTTTCTGGAAACCGGGGAAGCCAATTGGCATGATGCCTCCGGCATCCGCAAGCTGCTCGCGCATCCCCTGTTCGGCACGCTCTTGATGGTCACCATCGGTTGCGTACTCGGCGGATTGAAGCTGAACGCGATTTGGGGCCTTTTCGGCGCGGCGAACCAGCTCCTTGCAGGTATCGCGCTGATGGCGGTCTGCGCGTGGCTCGGCCATGTACAGAAAAATAACAAGATGTTCTTCTTCCCGATGATTTTCATGCTCTGCGCGACCCTGGTCAGTCTCGCCTTCACAATCATGAAAAAGATTTCCCTGATCGGCGTCGGCAGCGCCGTTTGGGGCGACTGGTTCCAGCTCGTGTTTGCCTCCGCGATGGCCGTCCTCGCCGTCGTCCTCGTCGTGGAAGGCTTCCAGACCTTTGCCGCGCAAAAGAAAAAAGCATAACAGAACCACACAACAAAAAAGTTGCGATCGGAGCTTTTGCTCGACCGCAACTTTTTTGTTTTTATGGAAGATTTACGCGTAGTATCCGACGCCGGAGGCAAAAATCTGCTGGTCTTTCTCCCCCGGTACGTTGATTCCGATATTCTCCCCGATTCGCTCGGAGTGCCCCATCTTGCCGAATACGCGCCCGTCGGGACTGGTGATGCCTTCGATCGCCCAGACCGAGCCGTTCGGATTGAATGCGACGTCCATGCTTGGGTTTCCCGCAGCGTCGACGTACTGGGTGGCAATCTGTCCGCGCAGACGCAGACGCGACAGTATTTCCTTATCGGCGTAGAACCGGCCTTCTCCATGAGAAACAGGAACCGTCTGGATCGATCCGACCGGAACGCCGACCAGCCACGGCGACAGGTTCGAGACGACTTTCGTGCGCACCATACAGGAAACGTGCCGCCCGATGGTATTGAAGGTCAGCGTCGGCGCGCTCTGCGTCAGCGGACGGATGTCGCCGTAGGGCACGAGGCCGAGCTTGATCAGCGCCTGGAAACCATTGCAAATGCCGAGCATCAGACCGTCCTTTTCTGTCAGGTGCGTCATGATCGCGTCCCGAATGCGGGGATTCCTGAACATCGCGGCAATGAACTTGCCGGAGCCGTCCGGCTCGTCGCCGCCGGAAAAACCTCCGGGCAGCATGACGATCTGCGCGGCGCGGATGCCCTTCACCAACGCCTCGACAGTCTCTCCAATGGCCTGCGGCGTCAAGTTGCGGATCACGAGCGTTTCCGCTTTCGCCCCGGCCCTCTCAAATGCGCGGGCAGAGTCGTATTCGCAGTTCGTGCCGGGAAACACCGGAATGAACACGCG
>CAMVIO010000328.1 GCA_947167555.1 uncultured Selenomonadales bacterium | reverse complement strand
ACCGCCGCCGTTCAGCAAGGCATCGATCTCCTCCTGCGAAATCATATCATCACTCATCGGTTTCCTCATCTCCCTCTGGCGCCACTCGCGTTATCTGAATGGCCGATTTTTTCCCGAAGGTGCCCGGACGACAGAAAAACTTTCGTCTCGTCCCAATCATGACCGGCAGTTCCGACTGGACCTTTGTATCGAGCTGCAACACGTCCCCGTATCCCAGCATCAGGAACTCCCGGATTGAAATATTGATTGTCCCCATCTCGACGATGAGCGGAACCCTCGTCTTCTCTATCTTCCGCTGCAAAATCTCCACATGCTCGGGGCGGCTCTCCTTCGACACCGACGACGCCACCCAGAAGGTCGTCGTCAACTTCGACATGATCGGCTCCAGGACAAGATACGGGATACAAATATTCATGAATCCCTCGACCTCGCCGGTCACAATCTTCAGCGTGATGATGACCACCATATCGCTTGGCGGGACAATCTGCACAAAGACAGGGTTCGACTCCATGACCTCCAGCCGCGGATCCATCTTCACAACATTTTCCCATGCATCCCGGAAAAAATCAATGGCTTTCGCGAAGGTCTTGCGAATAACCGCCTCCTCGATCTCCGTGAGGCTGCGCGGTTTCACGGTATTCGCGCCCGTACCGCCGAAAACGCGGTCAATGATTGAAAACGCAATGCTCGTATTGAGCTCCATGACGATATTCCCCTTCAGCGGGGGAACTGCCAATACCCCGATAACACTCGGGTTCGCCAGGGATTGCACAAACTCCTGATAGGTGAGCTGCTCGACGGAAGCCACCTCGACGTCGACCATACTGCGAAGACTGGTAGACAGATATGTATTCAGCAGACGGCCGAAATTGTCGTGGAGCATCTGGAGGGTTCGAATCTGATCCTTGGAGAACTTGTCCGGTCTCTTGAAATCGTAGACCTTGACCTTCTTCTGATCCTCCTCGGCCTTGACCTGGTTCGCATCCACCGAGCCGTCCGACAACGCCGAAAGCAGCTTATCTATCTCAGACTGTGAAAGTACGTCCTCTGCCAATCTTCACCCCCCCTTCGGCAATGGAGTAACCGTCTGTCATTGCAGGACAAAGCTCGTAATGTATACGCCGTAGACCGTGCCCTCGCCCAGCTCGTGGTTGACCTCGGTCTTGATCTTCTCCTTCAGCGCGTCCTGCTTCGACGCATCGTAGCCGTCCAGCGGCTCCGAGCGGAGAATATGGAGCACCGTGTCCATCAACTTCGTCTCCGCGACGGGATTCAGCTTTCCTTCCGTGATGACCTCTTTCTTGCCGGGGTTCATCTCGATCATAATGCCGATTTTCAGGAAATGGCCGGCCTTCACGCCGCCGACATTGACAAGTATGCCCTCCTTCGGGTCGCCAAGCTTCACGAACACGCCCGGATCGTGATAACGCGCAGCGCTGCCGCCGTCATCGTTCTTCGAGCTCGTCACCAGCTTCGACGCCACGAAATACGCGATGCCGCCCGCCAGAGCGATGCCCACCAAAACGAGCACGACGATCGCGATTGCCATCACAGGCAGTTTCTTTTTAGGCTTTTCTTCAGCGCCTTCCTCGCCCTCGGCTTCCGGTTTTTCCTTTTCCTCTTCCTCAGCCGACTTCTTCTCGTCCGCCATCGAAAATCACTCCTTTGTAAGCGTAATTACTGCTCATATAGTTATGATGCCTCTATCCTATCGGGCAAACGCCCGTCATAGGCGGGTTACTACTTATGCAAGGCGCGCCGGTACGACATCACGCGCCGGACCACCTCGTCCATCGGCTCATCCACGATCAGTTTCTTGCCGTTGATCAGCGTCACCACCGTATCCGGCGTCTCCTCGATTGTCTCGATCACCTCAGCATTCAGGATAAAAATGCCCTTCTTATTGACCTCAGAATTGAACTTCGTCAGCTTGATCATAAGACACGCTCCCGTTTCTGTGCGAAAAATTATACATTGACTAAGTTATTATACAACAAAACCAGTCCTTACGAAAAGACTAAAAAGGACTTTCGGAAGAAACAAGGAAAAAAGTCTCATTTGTTTTTCATTTTTGGTCTATTCTTTTTCGAATTATATCATACAATCCAGGCATGGACAATAAAAAGCAAGAGAATTCAACGGTGAACGCGCATAAAAAATCCCCGGCATCACCGGGGATTTTGTGCGTCGTTTATTTCATTCTATTTTATTGCTTCAGGGTCTCAAGCATTTTGTCAGAGACCATGATGATCGTCGAACTCATACGGCACAATGCAGTTCCTGCTCAGAATGGAATTCCAAAGCTGTAATTCTTTTACCGAATTCCAAAATATCCTCCGGAGCAATGTCCTGCCCATCCGGCCACATAATAGCTCCCGAAAGAGAATGGGGACGGACTTGTTTAAAATATTCAACATTTTTTAGCGGAAGATACCACTCGCCGTCCATCCATGGCTTGACATCCAACAACCTGACCGTGCCGTCCTCAAATTCGAGAAGGACACGATAATCCATCATCGGGTGCGCAGCAACAATTTTGGAATACATACAAATCCCTCCCTACTTTTCAAGCTTATTCGGAGCTTTGCCAAGCTGCAACTGTTCCCAAATGGCTTCTAACTGATTCCTGTATTTTTGAATCCATTCCTGCACCATTTTATCCTGTGCACGTGGAAAATCGCTGCCAGCCAGTTTGTTTCCATCAAAATCATACGCTGCCGCATACTCTCCATATTCCACATGAATATGCGGCTTATGATGGCTGACGCCTCTTTCACGCAATATATAAAATCGAATCCCATTGAGGACATCCAACGTAGGCATAGCAACACCTCTCCATTTGTATTGTATCACAAACCTCGCGCACAGCAAAGACATGAACTATACAAAAATCCCCGGCATCGCCGGGGATTTTTATTGCTTATTATTACCGCTTCATGTT
>CAMVIO010000327.1 GCA_947167555.1 uncultured Selenomonadales bacterium | reverse complement strand
AATCAGGTAGGTGGAGATTTCCAGCACCCATTCCGTCGGCGAACCGAAAAGCCCGCGCATGACAATCTCATAGCAGACGATGAACGCCGCCGCGAGGATGCAAATCCCCGCGACCACCGCCGCCAACCGCGAAAGCGCCAGCACCGCACGGTCATAGACATGAAACAATTTTTCCATAACAATCCTTCCCAAATCAAAAAGGAGAGCGAAGCGCGAAGCGGTTTCCCACGCCACACTCCACTCTCCAAAAGTTTAACCGTTTACTTGCTCGCCTTCAGGCACTCGTCGACAACCTTCTGCCCAAGCTCGCCATTGTCCTTGATGAAGTTCTCGCGCACGGACATCGTTGCCGCCTGCCACTGCGCCACATCCGCCGCCGGCACCGTGAAGACCTCCATGCCTGCCTGCTTCAGCGCCTCAGTGGTTTTCTCATCCTCGGCCTTCGTCTCCTTGCGAATCTCGTCCCGGATCTCTTTCGCGGCCTCCGACAGCGCTTTCTGCTGCTCCGGCGAGAGGCTGTCCCACTTCGCCTTGTTCATGGCCAGCGAGAACTCGCAAAACGCATGGTTCGTGATAGTCAGATACTTCGCGACCTCATAGATTTTCCGCGCGAACATCGCCGTGGTGCCGGAGGTCTGTCCGTCGATAGTGCCGCGCTGGATAGCCATATAAACCTCCGCCGAGCCCATCGTGACCGGCGACGCGCCCAACGCCTTGATTGTCTCCGCCGGGATCTGGCCGTAGCCGCGAAGCTGGAGTCCCGCGAAATCCTCCGGCTTCGTCAGCGGGCGCTTGTTGTTCGCGAACTGCACATAGCCGTAATCGGCCCAAATCAGATTCTTGACGCCTTTTTTCTCAAACTCCGCGTCCAGTGTCTTGCCAAGACCGCCGTCGATGGCCTTCGCCACCGAATCGTAACTCGGCAGCAGGAACGGCACGTCGAGCACGTTCAGCGCAGGAATCACCGTAGTCCACATCGCCGTGGAGTTCAGGCCCATATCAAGGCCGCCCGACATGATCGCGTCGTTCATGCTCTTGTCCGTATAGAGCTGTCCCGCCGGATACGTTTTCACGGTCAGCTTGCCGCCGGACTTTTCCTCGACGCGCTTCGCGAATTTCTCCATGCTCTTCGACAGATGATGGTCGACGGGCAGATGATAAGCGAGCTTCAGCTCCGTCTTCCCGCCCGCCGCCTGGCCGCCGCCCGCGCTCTTTCCCGCGCCGCAGCCCGCCAGCACGACAGTCATCATCACCGCGGCGATGCAGAAAAACAAGCCCCGCCAGCTTCTTGTCCATTTGCTCATTCCAATCCCTCCCAAAATATCATACCAATGCAGTATATACGAAACCGTTTTTGATTGCAAATGTTTTTTACGGAGGACACCCCAATCAGCTACGCCGAATATTCATCGCCCGCACAAAGCAGATTCTTCATACAGGAAACGACATCCTTCTGCCGTTTCAACGTATCATTTGCGAGGGACGTCAAGAAATCCCGGCTATGATCGAGCGGAGCGACCATATGCACAATCGTCTTGATCACACTTTCCTCGTCCGTCTTCTCACCATCCTCCATCGCCGACACGACCGCCATAAATTCCAACAGCTTGTAATCCATGACAAACAAGATGTAATTCTGCACGATCGTTCCCGCAATGACCAGCGGATAATGATTCATGAAAAACTCGTTCACCAGGTAATTCTCAAAAATATAGCCGTATTCCCGAAGCAGGTTTTCTTCCGCAGGCCGGAAGGAATCCCTGTACGTCTCCAGCAAGAATGTTAACGGGATTTCACCTTTCTCCATGCCGAAGGCATGAACCAAGCGCTTCATCAGCGCGTTTTCCCTTCCCCAGAATTCAGACTTCTTGCCGTACAATGTCTCGATCAAACCGAACATGCTCTTGACATATTCCACCGGACGGAACGTAATCGCCTGAAGCATTTCCGGCACGCGCTCCATGAAATCGTCCGCAGTGTAGACCGCCGAAAGCGCCTCAATCTTTTCCGTCTCGCCCGCCTCCACCATATCGCCCGCCTGATCGAGGAAAAATCCAAGCACGATCAGTCTCTGGTCGATGGTCAGCGCGCGGTTCTGCAAAATGGAAATGGCGCCGTACTGGATATCCAGAATGCCGTCCCCCACCTTTGCCAGGCGTCCCCCGCTCCGCCGCATGAGCATCTCCCACTCCTCGGTCGGCAGCGGCACTTCTTCAAAGATCATCGGCTCCTTGGGCAGGAGCGCGAGCTTTGCCGCCACGGGGCAAGTCAGCACCAAGCCTCGCAGCAGAAGATTACCGACCAAATACATCGTACGCGGGTATATCGTGCAGGTATTGGAAAGCCAATCAGCTCCCCATGTCTTCTGAATCTTGCATAACCCGTCGCTGCGGAGGAACGGGCAAGCCCCGTCTTTATTCATCGCTACGAAGAACTTTCCCTGCTGCTTTTTGTATTTGATGCGCGAAACGATCCTTTTCCGCTCATCCTTCGGCTCGATCGTGCAATACCTCTGGTATGTCGGGCCGTCAATGTCGACGCCCCATCCCCTGCAGCACTTAGAGTTGCAGGCGGCGCCGTCGCACTGAAATTTGCCCACATACTCCGGCTGCAGGCACACGACTTTTTTTTCCTGTTCCTCTCCCATACGATGATCCTCCCGTATTCGCATGGCCGCTAAATTCAGCCTTCGCTTGCAGCTCGGCTTCATTAAGCGGCCATGCGTGCGTCGCACTAAGTTCACGCTTCGCTATCGCTCGCGTTCGCTAAGTGCTCTCGCAAAAAATAAAAGCACCGCTCCCGCGATGCTTTGAAATGCGTGGCTGGGGTAGCTGGACTCGAACCAACGCATGCGGGATTCAGAATCCCGTGCCTTACCAACTTGGCGATACCCCAATCGGCTGTCAACATGAGAATTATACATAGCCATAGGGCGTTTGTCAAGGAAAATCTTTGCTA
>CAMVIO010000326.1 GCA_947167555.1 uncultured Selenomonadales bacterium | reverse complement strand
GATTCCGTGCCGTTCTCGAGGAAGCGTCCGATGATGAGGGCGTTGCCTGTGGCTTCTTGGTTGCCGCCGTAGAGGTTCGCCGTGGAGACGTCCGCCTTGCTGTAGAGGGTGACGGTGTTGTTCCGCGTCGTGCCGCTTTCGCTGTAGCCGCCGTAGACGCCGCCCTCTTTGAGCGTGAAGCCGTCTACGGTCGCGTCGATGTCAACTCCTCTCACTTCTCCGCCGCCGAGGTAGACATGGTTCTCGTTGGCCGCCGTGGTTTTGCCGTAGCCGCCGTAGACGCCGCCCAGGACATATCCGCCGGTCATGAGGACGGTGTTGTTCGTCGCGGTCTTTCCGGCAAGGCCGCCCACTGCGTATTCATGCACGGTGCCGCCCGTCACCGTGACGCTGTTGCCCGTGGAGACTTCGCAGCCGCCGCCGACAAGGCCGCCGACTTCGCCTCCGGCCATGGCGACGCTGTTGCTCGTGGAAGCGGTGTTGCTCGCGGCGCCGAAGACATAGCCCTTGACCAGCGTATCGCTGCCGGAGATTTCCACGACGTTGCCGTTGGAGGCGCCTTTCTCGCTCTTGCCGCCGTAAACGCTGCCCTTGATCTCGGCGCCGTTTTCCAGCACGACGCGGTTGGCGTCCGCCGCTTTCGCGCCCTCGGTGTGGCCGCCGAAGACGTTGCCGTTTACCGTGCCGCCGGAGACGGTGGCGGTGTTCGTGTTGACTTCGCCTGTCTCGCTGTTGCCGCCGCAGACATTGCCCGCGATCTCGCTGTCCGTGACGGTGGCCGTGTTTTGCGAGGCCGTGCCGTCGACGGTGGCGGCCCCGATCACGTCGCCGCCGTTCACTTCCTCGCCGGATTTCGTGGATTTGATTTCGCTGCCGCTGACGACGGCGCTGTTCGCCACCGCCGCGCCGCTTGCCCCGGTGAAGGCGCCCATCACGTCGCCCGTGACCGTGCTGCCGCCCGAGACGTTCGCCGTGTTCTCCGCCGCCGCGCCTTTGGCCGTCACTGCGCCCGTGACGCTGCCCGTGACCGTGCTGCCCGAGGAGACGGTCGCCGAGTTCGAGGACGCGACGCCGTCCGTCGTGACCGCGCCCGCTACGTCGCCCGTGACCGTGCCGCCGATGACGTTCGCCGCGTTCTCCTTTGCCTCGCCGCTTCCCGTGCTCGCGCCTGTCACGTTGCCCGTGACTTCCGCGCCGCTCGGGACTTCCGCCGTGTTCGAGGCCGCCGTGCCGCTGCCCGTGGACGCGCCCGTGATGTTGCCCGTGGTCTTGCCCTGCGGGGCGGTCTTCGTCTCGCCGCTGACGTCGCTGTCATCCGTCGGCGTGGCGCCGCCGGTGCCTTCGGTGACCAGATAGAGCAGGTTGTTGTTCTCGAAATAGGCGTGGCCCGCGCCTGTCAGGCTGCCGACGGAGAATGCGCTGCCGGTGATCGTGCCCACCCGCGTGCCGAAGGAGGAGACCAGCGTCATGCTGTCGCCCGAGGCTAGGGAATTGACGTTGGTGAAGGAGATGTTCGAGGTGTCCACCGCTGCGCCGTCGAAGGAGATATTCGTCAAAGTCTTGTTGTGGTCGATCAAGGTCCCGCCCCACGCCACGCTGCCGAAGGTCAGCTTCGTCGCTTTGTTTTCGGCGGTGCAGACCAAAGCGTTTTTCGCGCCGGGGATACTCAGTTGTCCCTGCAGCGCGGCGTTTACAAGTACGCCCGTCACGGGCGTGACGGTGTATTCCTGTAAGGCCGTCGTGGCCGCAGCGAGAGTGACGCCTCCGACGGGGCCGGTAATCAGGTTCATCGTTTTTCCGTTCGCAATGGTTTCAGGGTTATCAAATTTCAGCTTCGACGCGTTGATGGTCGCCCATGTGTCGTTGGCATTTTGCGCCATGCCCGCGCCGTTCAGCGTCAATACCGGTGTGCCCCATGTCGCGCCCGTAATGTTGATCGTATCAAAGTTCTTGACCGTGCCGCTGTCGAATGTTCCGCCTGTGCCCGCTTTCACGATGTTCGCGCCCGAAAGGTTCAGCACGTTGCCCGTGACGACGCTGCCGCCGCCCGTGTTGCCGCCGCCCAAAAGGTCGCCGTTCACGGTGTTGCCGCCCAGCAGCGTGACGGTATTGCCTCCCGTTTTTGTTCCGCCGTTTTGAGCATAGCCGCCGAGGACGGCTCCCGTCACAGAGTCCGTCAAGGTGACGAAGTTGCCGCTGGCTTCTTTGTCGGCAGGGGAGGCGTCGGTCCAGCCGCCGACGACAATATTCCCCCAGCTATCGCTGCCGGAGACTTGCACATGGGCCAGCTCCACATGGTTGCCCGTGGCGTCGCCTGCATAAGATCGGCCGCCCACGGCCGTCCTCGTAATTTCGGTTTTAGCAGCGTTTGTCCCGCTGACCACGAGCCAGTTGTTCTTCGCGTCGCCTTTTAGCGTATGCGCGCCATAGACATCGCAGGCCTTCATCACGCCAGTGAGCGTCAGATGATAGCCCTCCACATTGCCGGGATCATTGCGGTCGTCATAAGTAGCTTTATCGCCTCCGGCGATGTAGCCCCAAGTCGACCAATCGCCGCCGGTGACGGTCAGGGTCTTCTGGGCGGAATTGTACGCAATCTCCGATCCAGCGGGACGGCGGGCAATGGCGTCGTCCCCGTAATAAAACGTACTCGCAAAAGAATCATAGGCGGCGAGCTTGTCCCCCTCCCTCGTCCTGAGGAAAAGGTACTCCGCCGCCTCGACGCTGCCGCCCGCCATCCACAGCGAGACGCAAAGCGCCAGGGCAAGCTCCTTCTTACGAGTGGACGCGCCTTTGCGTGTCCCCCCCCCGTGGACATTTTGATGATTCTTCATGATGATTTGCTCCTTTCGTTGCAGAAAAAACTTTCATTTTATTTTCAGGTTATGTTCCATTGTTTCACGTGAAACATTTTTCGAAAATCACTTTTCGTTCACCGATAATTTTTTCACAAGAAAAACACTCAAAAAT